>CAXHHE010000264.1:0-5224 GCA_964016365.1 uncultured Bacteriovorax sp.
TACACAGAAGCCTTCGTCGGCAGCGTCAGATGTGTATAAGAGACAGCGGATGCGGAAGTTGGGTTTGGCCTGGACATTTAAAACCTTAGCGCGCCCGATGAAAATGCGTCCTTCTTCGATGTATTCAAAACTGCGAAGGGGAGGGAGTTCGACAACTCTTAAGGGGAAAACCCAGAGGAAGTCAGAAATTTCAGTGATGCCAGCGAGAACGAGTTTTTCGTAGGATTTTTTGGAAGCTTTACCCAGCAGGTCTTCAAGACTTGAAGACCATGCCAGTTCTTTCTTTGATGTTTTTTTCTCAGTCAACGAATTCAAATGATTCAATCTCGTATTCTACGTCACCCTTTGGTGCTTTAACGATAACTGTATCGCCTTCTTCTTTCCCGATAAGCGCTTTGCCTAATGGGCTGTTGTATGAAATTTTGTTGTCGCGGATATCTGATTCATCTTCGCCAACAATTTTATAAGTAATATTGATGTTCTTCTCTACGTCCAAAAGAGAAACAGTCGCACCAAAAACAACTTTTGTACTTTTGATTTTGCTGACTTCAACAACGCGCGAGCGCGCCAGGATTCCTTGAAGTTGAGCGATGCGCCCTTCAATGATTCCTTGCTTTTCTTTGGCTGCATGGTATTCAGCATTTTCTTTTAAGTCACCTAGTTCGCGGGCTTCGGCAATCGCCACTTTAAGCTCTTCGCGTTCAACTTTTACAAGTTGATTAAGCTCAGCTTCTAGCTTGTTTCTACCAGCTAATGTGATTGGCAATTCATCCATGGTCGTATCCTATTTTTTAAAAAGTGAAGCTGCGTGGTTAATTAAGTCTTCCTTTGATGTCCCAGCTTGAGATCCATCCGAAAGATTGAAGTAGTCACAAAAGTTAGCCTTTTCTTTATCGACGATTCTATCGGCGTTTGATTCACGGCACTCGTTGTAAACCTTCGGGTCATAGAAAGTACACATTCTACAACAATGCAGGCTTGTAGAGCAATAGGGGCACTCCTCAGTTCTAACGATCTTGAATGCTCCTAAAATGGGAATGGTTTTATGACAGTGATAACAGGTAATATTATTCATTTACTCAACCATTATGATTAAAAGGTCCATTGCTGCACAAGACCTAATTTAATATTCGAAAAATTGATCTGACTTTGCGATGCTTCCGGGCTGAAATAAATCTTTGGAAGATTGCGCTTGTTGTACTCTTCAATCGCTTTGTTCAGGTTGGCTTCGTTAGAAACTTCCAGTGTTCGTGCCACAAGAAAGTTCACCAGGATAGTTGTTGTCCCGGCAATGATAAAGAGCCTGCGGTCTTCAGAGTTAGAATTAAAGAAACCGTAGAGCAAGAGCCCTGTTCCCGCCGTTCCTAATACAGCTGAAGGCCAGCGGATGCCTGAATTTTTTTGGTAAGTGTTGAGGTACTGTAAAGCAATTGGATCTTTTTCCAAGTGGTAGCGCAGACCTTCGCCTTTTTCAGAAGTGTTTGAATCAATCAGGACTTCCTGATAGTTGATAATGGCCACGCGAGAGCATGTTTCAACCGCGTGAGCACTGATCGAACTAAAAATAAGCAAGAAAATCAAAAAAACGCGCAAAATCACCTCAATTGTTATTATTTTCGATTATAATATAGGCACATCTCATTCAAAAGGTTTTTTCATGGATTTGATTAAAGCTGGTATTGGAATTTCAAAAACAATCAGGAACGTCGGTAGACTTCAGGAAATCGTCATGGTTTTTGCCAGACACGGTTTTGATGAATTCATCACGAAAAATACTACTAATAAAATACCAAATTTTGTTTTACCTAAATCTAAAAAAACTATCACAGAGGAACTTGCGGATAAGTCGGAAAAAGATTGGAACCAGGTGTTGGGATTTCGCCTGCGCAAATGTTTCGAAGAGCTGGGGCCGGCCTTTATTAAGTTCGGTCAGTTACTGAGTTCCCGCGACGACCTTTTTCATCCATCTTTTCTCGAAGAAATGAGGATGCTCAGAGACAAAGTTAAGCCGGTCGAATTTGAAGATGTAAGATCCAGCATTGAAAGAGCTGTTGGTAAAAAAGTTGAAGATGCATTTAGTTCATTCCAAAAAGAAGCGATTGGCACGGCTTCAATCGGCGTTGTGTATAAAGCAGTGTTGCACGATGGAACTCCGGTGGTTATTAAAGTTAGACGCCCGGGAATTGAAAAAGAAATTGAAACAGATTTCTCTATCCTGATGTTTCTTGCTATTCAGGCAGAGAGAGTCAGCAAAGAGCTTAAGTATCTGGGGATCTCTCGTGTTGTAAATGACTTTGCCCTGACACTTCACCGCGAATTAAACTTTCATGTGGAGGCCCTTAACTGTGAGCGCTTAAGAAAGAATATTGAAAAACATGATGACCAGAAGATGTATTACATCCCAAAGGTTTTCAAAGAGTATTCGACTGAAGACGTCTTGGTTATTGAAGAGCTTATCGGTATTCCTTTCTCAGACAACGAAGCGATTCTTTCAAGAAAGAGCGAAGTGATTCCTAAAATGGAGTACGGAGTAAGGCTTTTTTTAAAGACGTTTTTAAAAGATGGCTTCTTTCACGCCGATCTTCATGGGGGTAATTTCTTTTATCTTGAAGATGGAAAAATCGGTCTGATTGATTTTGGTTTGATGGGAAGCTTAAGTAAGAGTGGACGTCATCATTTTATTGCCATCATCTATGCCATTCTTTCATACAACTACGAAAATCTGGTTTATGAATTTTTAGATGTAGCAGAATACGAGACAATTCCAGATACAGACGCTCTTATCCGCGATGTCCGTGAATCATTAAGTCCATTTGTTGGGCTTTCGGTAAAACAGACAAATTTCTCTGATCTTTTAGCCGTTGTTTTAAGCACGTTGAAAAAACACCAAATATATCTTCCTCGCGAATGGTACATCATCTTTAGAGCTCTCATCACTCTTGATGGTGTAGGAAAACAATTGGGTATTGACCTGAATATTTTCGGAATTCTTGAAGGAGATATCGAAGAAATCATCGAGAGCACCTTCAGTAAAGATGAACTTTTAGAAGAAGCTGCCTGGGCCGCGAGAGATTTAACTTCTACAATGCGTGTTCTTCCACGCCATATAAAATGGTTCCTGCGCGACTTCGCTAAAAAGGGCTACGCTATTGAAGTCAAAAATACCGGATATGAAAGAGAGTTTAATGCTGCAGTTGGGGCCATTACCTTTATGGGGTTTGCTCTCGTTGCTTCAGTCATGTTCTTTTCAGGCATCTTTATAATAGGTGCAACAGACATCTCTCACTGGAGCCAGATTCCTACAGGAAGCTGGATCATGTGGAGTGTGGGTATCCTATTATTCTCTTCAGGTATTGCCAGCCTTCGCCGCTAGGGAAAGCTGGCCAAAATCCCCATTGCCAAGAAAAAGAGTCGTCTAAAAATCGGTCAAATTCCATCGGGCATTCATCGTTTCAACCGCTTAGGTAGGAAAAACATGGATGTTGTTTACCCCAATCACATAAGCCCTTAAAATATAGTTATAAATATTGATAACGAGGTACGTATGCTAAAAATCTTAATTTTGTTTACCCTGACTTTGAATGTCGCCTTTGCAAAGGATCGATTTTCAAGTGACGACAGAAAAAAATTTTTAGATGAAGTGAAGCAAGAAATTGCAGAACACAAAGTTGAGAATAAAGGACGCGTTGATCTTCAGATCATTAAGCCAGGTCTTTATGCTGAGCTTGAAGAATATTTAAAACAAGAGAAGTTCACTCGTGATGAGATGCTTAAAATTAAGCAGAACTATGAAGCTTTCTCAAAAAATCCAGGTGTCTCGCCAGATAGAGTCGAAGAAGCTTTTTATGCTTTCATCGAAAGAGAATTGGATGACATTAATAAGAAGGCACTAGCTAAAGTAGCAGAAGGAAATGTTTGTAATACTTGGAGCTGTGAAGACGGTCTTAAGTGTGCACCAGATCCAGTTCAAGTGGCCATTGGAAAAGGAAAGAAGGCCGGAGATAAATGTGCTGAAAGCACAGAGTGTGCTTCTGGTGAGTGTGTTGAAGAAAAAGCAGGATCAAAAGTAAAAGTATGTGAAGAAGTCTTCCGTTGTTATAGACCACTGGCCCTTGGTCAGTCATGTATGGCTAACCCTGTTTGTGGTGTTGGTATTTGTCTTCCTTATAACTCACAAACTTCAGGAATTGGAGAGTGTGAAGTTCAAGGTAAGTCTTGTAAGAAAAATTCTGACTGTTGTTCAAATTCGTGTAATGGCGGTGTTTGTAAAGCAAACTTTATCTGTAAAGACTGTGTAAGCACAGGTGGTAAACCTCAAAGAGGACAGAAATGTTGCGAGGGGCTTTATATGAATGGTAAAGGCGTGTGTGTTCCAGACGTTCCACCTTCGGTTATCCCACAAGTTCGCGTTTCACCAATCAAGTCAATCTTCGTTGCTTTCGCGAGCTTCTTCATCTCAACGGCAGATGCAGGGGAAATTGAAAAGATTCAGAATTCATTTGACCAGTTAATGGCCCAACATGAAGATGCACCTGTTGGTTCAACTTTTATATGGGGTTCTGGAACTCTAAAAGTTCTTCCAACTGGTAACGTCCTTTATACACCAACTGGTGGTGGGACAAGTGTTGAGTTAAGCGAAAAAAGTAACATCATCAAAGTTGCCAATAAGTCAGCAGAACTAAGACAAAATATCATTCAAACTTATGGTGTTGACCCATTAGGGACAAGTTCATCAAATGCAGCGAATGCGTCTACTCTTGAAACATTAAAGAAGGCCGAAGCTCAATCACTTAATAATGGTGCGTCGACATCAGTCAACGTTTCGGGGTTTGGTAACGTCACCCTGACAAATTCAAGAACGGAAGGTTCTGGGGATAATCAGACGACTATTCCTTCTTCTATTACTACGGCCAGTGGAAAAACATACTCACCAGCGAGTGAATTTTTTGCAAGTAACGAGTATGCGGCGATGACTGGTAGCAAGCTGAATGCTGACGACTACAAGTATCTGGCAGAAGAGTTAGAAGCAGCGACAAAAACAGCTCAAAGTTCAACTGGAGCTAAAACGGCTGCAAAAGAACTTGAAGATGAAGAGAAGTTCCTTAATAACGGTGCTAAAAACGACGGCCTGGACCTGAAGTCTGGGATCATGTCAGATACAGAAAAGTATAAAAACTTCCGTGCAGAATCTAAGCAGGGAAAAGCGCTGAATATGGATGAAAAC
>CAXHHE010000265.1:0-5223 GCA_964016365.1 uncultured Bacteriovorax sp.
GTTTCCAAAAAGACTCTCAAAGAGATCTTCCGGGTCATAATCAGAACTATAGGAAGAAGAGTAGCGATGATTTCCATTGGCCCCGCGGTTCGTACGGTATTGTTCATATTCGTGCTGGCGATGTTCGTCTGTTTCTCCGCGGTCAAATTTCGCTTTGGATTCTACTGTTCCGATCTGATCAAAGGCATGAGAGATTTCCTTAAATTTTTTTTCAGCCTCTTTATTTCCTGGGTTTAAATCCGGGTGATATTTTTTGGCGAGCTTGCGGTAGGATTTTTTGATGTCATCGAGAGTCGCGGTTTTCTCAACACCTAAAATTTTATATGGGTCAGTCATTTATAGGCCTTATTAAATAAAATGTTTCACTTCAACATGGACTTCATTTCTTCTTAAAAAAGGAATTGTGGTTGGTCCGTCATATTGAGCAATTTGAATATCGCCAACCGGAAAAAAAAGATCACTTTTACTGATCCATTGAATCAGCTCAGCAGAAAATTTCTTGATCTTCTCCTGATCGTTGATTCCTGAGTAGCGCAGCGAAGCCACCATGCGCTTAGGGCTTTTATGTAAAAGGATTCTATTGTCTTTAGGAGTTGGTGCGGTGGCCAGGTTGTATTTTTGCGGAAGAACGAACGACATGGTCCAGCCATTTGAATTAGGCTCCTGATAAATAGGAGAGGTCATGGGGATATAGTCGTTGGTTTCTTCCTGAAGTACTGGCGAGGTCATCTTTAAGTGTTTATGGTCTTTGTTTTGGCCGAAAATGTAGGAAGCTAGGCATGCGAAAGCCTCCTTCTTGGCCTCTTCGAAGTTACCGTTAATCGTAACTGAGGCGAGAATGAAAGAATTGTATTTTCTGATTTCTTTGTCTCCTTCAGTACAGACCACCTCATAGACGGGCTCTTCACCTAATCGGATCCCAAAAAAACCTGGGATGCCTTTGAGTTTTTCACTGAAGGGAATGTCGAGAGTCACTTTTTCTTGGTTCATGACGACCTCCATAAGACTCCAATCATTAGACAGAGCAAAGGCGAGGCCAATAAATTGGGAGATTTTTACTGGAAAATAAGGAACATTTGAGGCAATTTAGTCAGGTAATGTGGCAAAAATAATTAACGCATAGCTGGCTCATCTCTTGAACAAATTTTAGGGAATAGCTATGATAGTAGCGTAAATTTCATTGTGAGAAGGGGATTATGGCAAGTTTAAAAGATGCACTATTAAAAGCTGGAATGAAGGCCACTGAGCCGGTAAAAAAACAAAACGACCGCGAGAAGGTTGCGAAGAAAGACATTACAGAATCTGTTTCTCACCAGGTTCAAAGAAACTTTTGTGAAAACTGCAACCAGGTTCGCCCTGATGTAGAGTTTTATAAACACAGAAACCCAACGACAGATGCTGAATGGATTTGTTTAAAGTGTGCAGATCAGCTGCATATCCTGGATAAATTCAGACAAACTGCTCAAAGCGATGCTTCGATTAAGCAGATGTTCAGAAGAGAGTATGGGGAGACAGTGAAGATCGCTGTTCAGAAGAATGCTCAGGTACAAAGAACTGGCGGCGGCAACCGTGACGACGTCAATGGCAACCGCTAGTGGATGTGTTTCACATTGATGTGAATTTCGTTTTTTCTAAAAAAAGGTATTGTTAACGGCCCATCATATTGGGCCGTTTTAAAATCGCTCAAAGGAATATACCAAGGGCGCTTTTTAAGCCACTTCTTTAATATCCCGCTATACTCGTTAATCTTTTCTTCATTGTTAATTCCTGCATAGCTGATACTTGCCAGTAGGTGAAGCGGATAATCTTCAAGAAGAATTCTATTGTCCTCAGGTTTTGGTGCGGTTTGGGTGACGAACTGCTGAGGAAGGATAAACGACATAGTCCACTCTTTTGATGCTGTTTCTTGCAAGAGAACTGGAGTGGTCATCTGTATCTTTTCCCCAGTCTTATTGTTGCCAAAAATGTAGCCTGCAAGGCCGTTAAAGGCTTCTTTATATGCTTCTTTAAATTCCCCTGTGACTGATATAGAGGCCCTCGTCTGAGGCTTATATGAGCGGATTTCAATCCCACCATCGACCTTTAAGATTTCGAAGGGCGCCTGCTCTTCAAGTTGCAGCCCAAAGAATCCAGGAAGGCCTTTAACCTTTTCGTTTATTGGAATGTCGAGTTGGGAATGAGAATCGTGGTTCATAATTCCTCCTATTCTAGGAGGATATTTACAAGTATCGTGCCGAAGCCAAAAAGAAAGCTAATCTATTGTTTTATCATAATGTAAGCAAAATTAACTTTAATTACTTGGGGCAATTTGGTTTGAAAGTGCTAGGGATTTTTCCGTCGACACTAGTCTTGCCTGAGAAAGCATCTTCATACGAACTTCAATTTTTCGAAGGTAGTCAAGTTTATACTTGGTCGTGTTTGAATGATAGCGAGCGTACCAGCGCCTGTCTTTTTTCGAGTGGCGCGATTTTAAAATGTTCAAGATTTGCGCCATTTTCTCCATGGCGTAGCCCTGATCTTCAACTATAAGAAGTTCTTTTTGAATCAGTGGTAATTTCATTCTCTTAAATTCAGCATTCCAAACTTCTACGTTTACTTGCCCTAGAGAAAGGTCCCCTGTTGAAGAAACTTTGTTGTACTGGAAATTGCTTTCGGTATCGATAAGAGCAACGATGATTTGCGGTTCAACTTTATGCTTCTTAATCGCATGGTGAATGTCGTTAGCTATTTTATTGCGTGCATTGATCTCTAGTTCTGGCTGCACGATGGAAATCATCTGAGCGATAAGCGGGGCTTCATTTGGAATGTAGACCTTATCAAAATTGCCAAACTTCTCGCGGGCGTATTTTCCCTTTGAGTTTTTTGTCGTTTTAACAGATGAGCATCCCTGGAAAAGCGCAAGGATTCCCAGCACCAGAATCATTTTAGGTAGTAGAGTTTTCATTTGAGACTCAGTCTACACTAAAAGGTTATGGTTTTAGCTTAGTTGAAAGAAATCCATGGCGGATGTCTAAAAATTAGACGGCCAATTTGCCAAATTTCATTGGGAGAGTTGTGAAAAGGCAGGCTTAGGTGTCATCAATAAATAACCCCTAGGCCTGCCCGCGCAGCTTAGATCAAATAATTTGATTTAAGCAGATTACTTGCGAACGGGTTTATCGAATGAGCCTCTTTCATCTTTTTTAGGTTGGTTTTTAGATGAAAGATCTGATTCTGAGCGACCGCCTTTTAATGGCAGGTCGATTTCCGGACGTTGTGTTGTTTTAGATTGTCCAGCGAACTCTTCTTTGTTTCTTTGCGGTTGTTGATTGAATTTTTTTTCTTGTACCATACAGTCCTCCTTGGAATGTTTACTGCCCTATAAGAAGCATTTCCGATGCCAAGAAAAGCGCTGTAGATGATGGATTTTTAGAGCGAAAATAAAGAAAATGAGGCAGTTTGCTCAAGTGATGAGGCAAACGTCCGTCTGTCTATGAAGTGTTTATCTCAGAAAAGAAGAGAGGCGGTATTCAAGTGTAGGGCTTAACCCAGAAGTCATCCATTCTACAGTGTGCTTCTCGTCTATAAAGACAATCGTCGGAGTGGCCTGAACTTTAAAAATTTTCGAAGCATTTTCATCGAAGTCTAGGCCCACAGGAAATTGGTAGCCATTTTTTTTCATGGTTTCTTCAATGAGCTTCTGATCTTCCAGGCCAGCAACGGCAAGTACATTTTCTGGACGGATCTTTTTATCGACGATCATTTTGTTGATACGCTTAAGTTCAACTTCACAAGGACCACACCAAGTTGCCCAAAAAACAAGGGCCACTTTCTTTTGCTGATAAAGCTCAAACTCGCCGCCATCCAGTGTGCGCATTTTAAAGTTGGGAATGACTTTATCTTGAAACTCAAAATGGCTCAGTATCACCGGCAGTCTTAAGTAGATAGCGTAGGCAGCGACAGCAAAAAAAATAGTGTTAAAAATTCTTTTGTATTTCACGGCTCCTCTTTAATCACACAATCTTCTTATTGAGAAGGATTTGTTTGTAGACCAAAAGAAAACTAATAATGAAAAAAGGAAAACCTGGAATGACGGGAAGCAGAGAACCCAGAACTCCTAATATAAAGAAGAACATAGAGCCTACGATGCGCAGGATGTGGTAAAAGCGATGCTCTTTGTTGTGATCTTCCTGGAAAGAAAGGCCAATTGAAAAGTTAGCAATCAGCGACAGGATTAAATAAAAAATAAAGCGAAAAGCTTTTATCTTTAGCGGAGATTTTTCGTGTAAATCAGTTAAGGTCACTCTGTCGCATCCAAGAGAGATAATGTCCTCAATTTGTTGATTGAGATGATGAGTGAACTCTTTTGAGTAAATGTCGACATTCATCTCCAGGTTTTGCTGGTAACTGGTGTAGTTGAGGTTAAAGGAGCCAATCGTTGACCAGCTTTCATCTACAGTGGCGAGTTTTCCATGAAGAACAGAGCGCTTCCATTGATAAATCTCAACCCCACGTTTTATAAAATAATCGTAGAGGTATTCAGAGGCGAGAATATAACTAGGCCAGTCTGAATATTTAGGAAGTATCAATCGTACACGCACACCGCGGGCCTGGGCCTCCACTAACTGCTTCATAAATTTCTTTCGCGGAAAAAAATAAGAATTAATGATGGTGATACTTCTTTGGGCTTCGGTGGTAATGCGCGAGTATTGTCTGGTTATGCGTGAGCGTCCATGAATCCAGTCGTTGACGGATATTCCTACGTCGTATCCATTTGGGTTATGGCGGATATGCTCGGCCTTTTCTAGTGGAATATTTTTTCGGGATGCTCTTTTAAAAATATGCTGGCAATAAAGAGAGAGAGGCCCAATTGCCGGGCCTTTTAAGTAAACGGCAAAATCCAATTGAGGCACAGATGATCCTGGAAGACAGGCGTAGAGAACGTTAATACCACCAATCATCGCTGATTCATGGTCAATGAGAAGTATCTTATGATGGAGCCTGCGGCCCCAGCGATAAAACCATCTAAAGTGGATAGAGTTGAAGCGACAAAACTCAATGCCATTTCGGACGAGTTCATTTTCTGTTTCAATGCTTAAGTTTCTTGAGCCGATGCTGTCGACCAGCAGAAAAACAGCAACTCCTCTTTTTTTTGCTTCAATCAATTCGTATTGTACTTGCTCGCCGAATTGGTCAATCTCAAAAATATAAGTCTGAAGATGAATACTTTTTTGAGCGGATCTT
>CAXHHE010000266.1:0-5200 GCA_964016365.1 uncultured Bacteriovorax sp.
GTTTCGCGATCCGTGAAGGTGGACGTACGATTGGTGCCGGAACTGTTGCTGAAATTAACGATTAATTTTTAAGAAAAACATTTGCGGCCCCTTGACAAAGGGCCGTATAAAAAATAAAAAGTCAAAAACAAAAAAAGGACCCACGGATATTATGAAAGCAACTAGACTAAGAATTAAGCTACGCGCCTATGATCACAAGCTGTTAGACACTTCGGTTAACGAAATCGTTCAAACTGCTAAAGAAACTGGTGCAAGAGTAGCGGGACCAATCCCTCTACCAACTGAAATCAACAAGTTTACTGTTCTTCGTTCACCTCACATCGACAAAAAGTCGCGCGAGCAGTTCGAAATGAGAACTCATAAGCGTCTAGTGGACATCATCGAACCAACTCAACAGACAATCGACCAACTAATGAAGTTGGACCTGTCTTCTGGGGTTGACGTAGAGATCAAGTACTAGTAAAACAATAAAACTTTTTTGAACTAACAATTAATAAAAACCATGAACGCATCCCTTAGACTAGGGTGATGCTGTGGAGGAAAAAATGTCTGACGCAAAGATCGCTTTAGACGCTTTTTATGGCGTTAAAGCAGGAATGACTAGAGTTTTCGATGAAAACGGGAACCACATTCCAGTTACAGTTATCAAACTTATCCCTAACCTAATCACACAAGTTAAAACTGCTGATAAAGACGGTTACACTGCTTACCAAATCGGTTACGGTGAAAAACGTGAAGCACTTCTTAACAAGCCTAATAAAGGAATCCTAGCGAAAGCTGGTGTTTCTCAAAACGTTACACGTTTTTCTGAAATTAAGGCAGATGCAGTAGATGCAGCTAACCTTGGTAAAGAAATCGAAACAACTGCTTTCGCAGCTGGTTCATACGTAGACGTTACAGGTGAATCTAAAGGTAAAGGTTTTGCCGGAGTTATGAAACGTTATAACTTCCGTGGTGGACCTGCATCTCACGGTTCTCACTTCCACAGAAGAGTGGGATCTATCGGTAACAGAGCAACTCCAGGACGTGTATTCCGCGGTAAAAAAATGCCAGGACACATGGGGACAGATACAAAGACAGTACAAAACATTGTAGTTGTCGAAGTAAATCCAGCAAAAGGTTACTTACTACTAAAGGGTTCAGTTCCAGGTGGTAAAGAAGGATTTATTAAAATCTCTAAAGCTCTTAAAAAAGCGTAATTAGGTAGAGGTCTAAAATGACAGAATTAAACGTATTAAACAATAAATTTGAAAGCAAAGAAAAAATCAAGGTAAACCTTGAGTTCACTCCAGATGCTATCAATGTTCCAGTTGTTCACCAAGTTGTTAAAGCTATCCTAGCTGGTAGAAGACAAGGTACAGCTAAGACAAAGGTAAAGTCTGAAGTATCTGGTGGTGGTAAGAAGCCATTCAAGCAAAAAGGTACAGGTAACGCTCGTCAAGGGTCTACTCGTTCACCTCTAATGCCTGGTGGGGGGACAGTTTTTGGACCAGTACCAAGATCATATGAGCAAAAAGTAAACAAAAAAGTTATGATCGGTGCTCTAAGATCAGTAATCGTAGATAAGCAATTGGCCGGAAAGCTAATCATCGTAGACGCTCTTACTTCAACAGGTAAGACGAAAGAGATGGCTAAGCTTCTAGGGTCTAAGAACCTACTAAATGCTTTAGTGGTAACTACAGACTCAAACAGCCTTGCAATCAGAGCTACAAATAACCTTAAAACTGCTAAAGGCCTTGGTGTAGATAACCTAAGTGTTTACGAAGCAGTTAAATATGAAAATTTAATTATTGAAAAGCAAGCTTTCGAAAAGCTAGCTAACAAGTTGGTGTAATCATGGCTGCAATTAATGACGTAATCGTAAAACCTCTTATCACAGAAAAGATTTCAGCTGATTCTGAAGCGAACAATCGCTACGGATTCGTTGTAAACCTTAAAGCAAATAAAAACCAAATCAAGAATGCTGTAGAAGCTTTTTATGATGTAAAGGTAGTAGCAATCAGAACTGCTGTTATCCCAGGCAAAACAAAAAGAACTGCAAAAGCTTATAAGAAGACATCTTCTTACAAGAAAGCCCTTGTGCAATTAGCAGAAGGTCAGAAGATTGAGTTTTTTAAAGGAATCTAATTTTAAAGGATTGTTAAGGAATATTTATGGGAATTACAAAATTTAAGCCGGTCACACCGACACTTAGAAAAAAGCAAGTAATGAACAGCAAGGATCTTACAAAAGACGTTGTTGTTCCAAATAACCTTCTTGCTCCAAAAAAATCAAAAGCAGGTAGAAACAATGCCGGCCGTATTACAACTCGTCACCATGGTGGCGGTGTAAAACAAAAATACAGAATCATCGATTTCAAAAGAAATAAAATCGACGTTCCTGCAACTGTTAAAGCTATCGCGTACGATCCAAACCGTACATGTAACATCGCTTTAATCGTTTATGCTGATGGAGCTACAACTTTTATCCTTGCACCACTTGGATTAAACGTTGGTGACACTGTTGTGTCTTCTTCTGGCGCCGACATCAAAGTTGGAAATGCTAAGCTTCTAAGCGAAATGCCAATCGGTACTCTAGTTCACAACGTTGAGCTAAGCCCAGGAGCAGGCGGACAAATCGCACGTTCAGCTGGTTCTTATGTTCAAGTTATGGCGAAAGAAGAAGATTCAGTTCTTTTAAGAATGCCATCTGGCGAGTTAAGAAAAGTAAAAGCTAACTGTCGCGCTACAATCGGACAAGTTGGTAACCTTGACCATGAAAAAGTTAACCGCGGTAAAGCTGGTATCACAAGAAAACTTGGTATCAGACCAACTGTACGTGGTGTTTCTATGAACCCTGTTGACCACCCATTGGGAGGGGGAGAAGGTAGAACATCTGGTGGACGTCACCCAGTGACTCCATGGGGATTACCTACTCGTGGATACAAGACTCGTAAGAACAAGAGAACTGATAAATTTATCGTTAAGAGAAGAAAGTAATTAGGGAGAATATATGGCTCGTTCATTAAAGAAGGGACCTTTCGTTGATACACATTTGCTTAAAAAAGTTATCGCTATCGCTAACGATGCTAACAAAGCAAGTAAAGTTATTAAGACATGGTCACGTCGTTCAACAGTATTGCCTGAATTTATCGGGATCACATTTGCTGTACACAACGGGAAGAAATTCATTCCTGTTTACGTAACAGACAACATGATTGGCCATAAGCTTGGAGAATTTTCTATTACTAGAACTTTCCACGGTCACGGCGCTGATAAAAAAGTAGTTAAGAAATAAAATTAATTAGAGAGAGGGGCTTATGGCCATTAAAGTAAAGTTAAGTAACGTAGGAATCGCACCAAGAAAAGTTAGACAGGTTTGCGACCTAGTAAGAAACAAGAAAGCTTCAGACGCAATCAAAATCCTAAGATTTTGTGAGAAGAAAGAAATCGCTATCGCTCTTACTAAGTTAATCAACAGCGGTCTAGCGATTGCTAACGAAGCAAATAAATACGATCTTGATAATCTTGTTGTTGGGACAATCTTCGCTGACGAAGGTGCTATGCAAAAGAGAATTATGCCAAGAGCACAAGGTCGCGCTTACAAAATCAGAAAAAGATCAAGCCACGTAACTGTGGTTTTAAAAGAAGCATAGGTAGGAAATAAATGGGACAAAAAGTACATCCTTACGGTTTTAGACTAGGGTATATCAAAGGTTGGCACTCAAGCTGGTATGCAAAAGATAGATATGCTGAGCTTCTTCATGAAGATATCAAGATGAGAGCTTATATCGAAAAAACTATGAAAGCTGCTGCTGTAGCAAGCATCGATATCTCTAGAACATCTGACCAAGTAAAAGTAACAGTAAACACTGCGAAGCCAGGAATTGCTATTGGTAAGAAAGGTACAGGAATCGAAAAGATCAGAAACGATCTTAAGAAGATGACTACTGGAACTTTAATTTTCAACATCGCTGAAGTTAAGAGACCAGATGCAGACGCGAAACTTATCGCTGAAAACATCGCTCAACAGCTTGAAAAGCGCGTTGCCTTCAGAAGAGCAATGAAAAAAGTGATGCAATCTGCTTTCAGAGCAGGTGTTAAAGGGATCAAAGTAAGAACTGCTGGCCGTCTTGGTGGTGCTGAAATGGCAAGAACTGAAGGGTACGCTGAAAGAAAAGTTCCTCTTCATACTTTAAGAGCAGATATTGATTACAACACAGCTGAAGCTAGTACAACTTATGGAATCATTGGTGTAAAAGTTTGGGTTTATAAGGGCGAGATCTATAAATAGGATTTATAGATTTTTAAATAAGGTAGAGGTTTCTCATGTTAAGTCCTAAAAGAGTTAGATTTAGAAAGCAACAGAAAGGTAGAATGGCCGGAGCTGCTAACCGTGGTAACACACTGGTTTTCGGTGAGTACGGTCTTCAGGCTACTGGATGTGGATATATTACAAACAGACAAATTGAAGCTGCTCGTATCGCGATTTCAAGAAAAATGAAGCGCGGTGGAAATATGTGGATTAAGGTTTTCCCAGATAAGTCTCTTACAAGAAAGCCTGCGGAAGTACGTATGGGTGGGGGTAAAGGTTCTCCAGAAACTTGGGTAGCAGTTATCAGACCAGGAAGAATCCTTTTTGAAGTTGGTGGCCTAGATGCAGAAACTAGCTTAGCAGCACTAAAGCTAGCTATGTATAAACTACCAATTAAAACAAAAGTTGTTAAAAAAGAAGTAGTGGCTACGAAAGAAGCCTTGTCTTAATAAGAAAAAGATGCAATAAGGCGCAAGCCGATTAAATTAATTTTTGGATACAAAATATGATCACACTTGATGACGTAAAAAAACTAAGCGCAAAAGACGTTCAAAAGAAACTTTTTGAACTTAAAAAAGAGCTTCTAACTCTTAAAATTCAAGCATCTGTATCAGGAGCTGAAAAGCCACACAGAAAGCAACAAATTAAGAAGGACGTTGCAAGACTTTTGACATTTAGCAAGCAGTTAAGCAAATAGGATTGACAATGACTACAGAAGTAAAAAAATTCAAAAAGACACTTGATGGAACTGTTGTAAGCAGCAAAAACGATAAAACTATCGTTGTTAAAGTTACAAGAAGATTCAAAGACAATGTTTACTCAAAATTCGTAAGCTCAAGCAAGAAGTACCATGCTCATGACGAAGCTAATAAAGCGAACGTTGGTGACACTGTTACTATTATTGAAT
>CAXHHE010000267.1:0-5195 GCA_964016365.1 uncultured Bacteriovorax sp.
GAGATAACTGAGCGTCTCGTGGGCTCGGAGATGTGTATAAGAGACAGATCCCTAGTAGGGCATTCTTGTTTTCTCCTCCGACAAGACCACTCGGCCATTCATTAAACCAATTAAGTATTTTTAAAGATTCTATATCTAAGTTACGATAAACAGACAGTTTCCTAACTAAGAGGTTTTGTTTGTTCAATCGTCTTTCTATGAAGTGGAGGGTTTTCCTTCCGATTATTATCCTGGTCGCTGTTGCTTTCACTGCTTTTAGCGTTCTCAACTTTCTCAACACTAAATCTACGCTCGAGAAAATGACTTATACGTCTTTGGAGCAGGAGTCGATTAAGACTTCTACGGAAATCCTCACTGAGGTTAACAAAGCTTCTATCGAAGTCGACAACATGGCCAAGATCGTTCAGGCGTGGGTGGATCAAAAGAAACTCGACCGCGATACGTTTAGCGTTCATTTCAACTACTGGGTAAATTCCAATAAATTCCTTAAAGGTGCATGGGCAGACTGGGTCCCGGGAAAATTCGGTGACGACGAAGCCAAAAACGGCCGCTTTACATTATTTTGGGCCCGCGATGATAAAGGAGTGCCTGTTCTTCAAGACCCGTATAAATGGGAAGACGTGATGAATGAACCTTACTTCGCTAGACCTCAGGAAGTGAAGGACTTGATCATGATTGACCCTTACCTCGATGATGTAAATGGGAAGAAACAACTTCTCACTTCAATCAGTATTCCGATTTACAACAAAGGAGACTTCCTTGGTGTTGTCGGTTGTGACTTTGGAATCAGCTCTATCCAGGAAACATTCGAGAAGTCGCGTCCTTTTGAAAAAGGCCTTTCTCGTCTTATCACGAGCAGTGGAAAGATTGCCGCAGATATTGATTCTGGCAATTTGAATAAGCCGTGGCCGATTGAAAAAGAAGCGATCGAAATTCAGGAAAAGATGAAAAGAGGTGAGCCTTTTTACCTTCAATCTTACGAGCCATTCTTAAAAGAAGAAGCCGTGAAGTATTTCCGCCCGGTAAAAATGGGACGCTCTCCTGAACTTTGGTATTATGCGAGTGTTGTTCCGATGAGTGCCCTGAAAAAAGAATCAAACAATCTCTTCCTTTATCAAGTCGGTGGTGCGGTACTTGTAACGATCGTTATTGCTGCCCTTGTATGGATGATGATTTCATCAATCAGTAAAAAGATTGAAGCGATAACTGAAAATGTTGCTTCCGGTGCAACTGAAGTGACGAGAGTGTCACAGGTTATCGCCGAAGCTCAAAAAGATTTAAATGCTGTCAGCCAGGAGCAAGCGGCTCTTCTGACTCAGACAACTGAATCTGTAAATCAAATCTCGCTTTCAATTACCGAGAACTCAAATAAGGCGAACGAGTCAAATCAGCTTTTAACAGAATGCCATGAAAAGGGTGAGCGTGGTTCGGCCATCGTTTCTGAGATGGTTGATTCAATCGTGCAGATCAAAGACAGTAACATATCGATGCTAAAGAAAATGGAAGCGAACTTTGAAGAGATCAATAGCATCGTTCAAGTTATCAATGTCATTCAAGAAAAGACTAACGTGATTAATGATATCGTTTTCCAAACAAAACTTTTGGCCTTTAACGCCTCTGTTGAAGCGGCGAGAGCAGGAGAGCTTGGAAAAGGTTTCTCGGTCGTAGCAGAAGAGGTTGGGAACCTTGCTAATATGTCAGGAAAGGCTTCAAAAGAAATCACAGACATTATCCTGGATGGATCGACTCAAATTAACCGCATTATTGCCCAGACGAAAACATCGAATGAAAAAATGTCTGCGGATAATATGATTATTGTAGAGAAAGGAACTGTGGCCGCGCAGAAGTGTGGAGAGGTTCTTTCAGAAATCATTTCAGGCGTGCAATTGGCCTCGACTAAGGCGACTGAGATTAAAGAAGGAACGAATGCTCAGGATCGTGAGGCGAAAGAGATTAATCAGGCCATGAAGATTCTGGAAGAGGCTTCTGAGAAGAATATGAATGTGTCTGGGAGAATTTCGCAGACAGTGGTTGTGCTTGGTGAGCAGTCTAGTGGGTTGAATGAGCAGGTTGATGAGTTGAATAGGATTGTGAAGGGTGGATAGTATTTAACTGAGCTTCCTTCATATCTTAATTATTTTAAAGAGATTAATGCACCTAAAAGGATAACACCTGTAGATAGTAATGCTCCCAAGCGGATAGTTAGTTTATGCTCTAGCTCTTTAGTGCTTGATTGAAATTCAGTTCTAAAATTTTTGATTTCGTTTTGAAACTCAGTTCTAAAATTTTTAATTTCGTTTTGAAAATCAGCTCTAAGTTCTTTAATCTCATTCTGCATATTCACAAGATCTGCTTTCACCATAAAAGAGTGCTCTTTTAAGTCTGACTTGGTTGCAAAGTTTTGGTCCATAAGTTCCATCCAGAGTTGTACAGATTTTTTGGCCTGCTCACTGGTAAAACCAGCTTTTTCTAGATCTTCAGTATAGCGTAAAATGTGAATCATGGGTAACTCCTTTGGATTTGTATCACGAATGCAAAGGGGGTTCGGACAAGGTATTTATAAGTATTTAATAAAATTACAGTAAAAGTTAGCTAAGATTTCTTATTGATTGCAATGACAATAATTTGTGCTCATTTATTCTAAAAGTGAAGCATCATAGGGGAAGTGGAATTGTCGCAATTTAATATTTTTAATAAGTTGAACATTGCTTGAAAAAAGCTCACAAGAATGTGAATTGAATATTTTTCATAAATGAAAAATATTCAATTTATCGATAATAAAATCATGTATGCTGAAAGGAATTATACTAAATAACATCTGCAATTCTGAATTTGATAATAATTATTTTAAGAAATGTATCGCGAGTATTTGCATCAAGTGGGAGCTATATGAATTTAAAGAGAGCCTTAGTTTCTGTCCTAGCAATTCTTTCAGGTCAAATCACAAGAGCTAGCGAAAATTACATTGTCGTTCAAGTTCACGATCTTGATGAACATGGAATTTCATCTCAAGTTGTTCGAGAAGAGTTTTACAACCGTTATGAAGTTAATATCGACTGGAATGAATATTTAAAGGTGAGTAAAGAAGATGAAGGTAAAGACATTCGTTTCGAAACGTATGATCGTTTTAGCACTATTGTTCCTATTGCTCGTGCTCATGGGGTTGGCAATAAAGGCTTTAAGTAATCAAGGCAGTAGGAAAAATTTGAATACATTATCTTACATACTCGCAGGAAATAAAATTCCGATAACTTTGAACCTTTACGAAGCTGAGAGATATGCTCCGGCCGTTATTGTTCAACAATTAATTGGGAACTTAGTGTATTATTCAAATAATGGTCGCTATGAACCAAGAATTAGTGAAAGCTGGCAAAGAGTTTCTCCAACTCGATGGGATTTTAAGATTAAGAAAGGTTATACTTGTGAAAATGGAGAAGAAATTTCAGCTGCGAGCTTTAAAAAGAGCTTGATTCGTTCTTTTAAAGCAGCTGCCAAAAAAGGAAATGTTCCTGTTTTTAATAAACTTGAAGGATTTAGTGATTTAATTAACGGTAATATAAATGAATTTCCGGGAATAATCGTTGTTGATGATATTTTGTCATTTAGATTTACAGAGTCAACAAGATCAGGACCATTGCAACTCCTTTCCTTTGCTCCGTTTGGCTATATATGCGAAGAGAATTTAAACCCTGATTTATCATGGAAAGATGATTCTAAATTTATTTCTTCAGGAGCTTACAAGATAGAAAAAATAGAAATAGGGAAAGAGTACATACTTGCGAAACGAAAAGAATGGATAGATTCTGCTTCCAAATCCCCAGAGAGAGTTATTATAAACCATGACATTCCAACCAGTGAAAAAGAAGTAGAGAGAAATACAATTATTGATTCATTGCAACCTTTAAACTCACTACCATCCAATTTAAAAAATTATCCACTTGTACCAGAATACATGTGTGGTATTTTACTTGGAAATATAAAAGATGGCTTCTTTTCAAAACTAGAGAATCGCAGGGCTCTTGATAATGCAGTTCAGGTTAAAAGAGAAAGTTATCCTAACAAGCAGCCAAGTACTTCCTACAGTCCATTTTTTTATCCATCACAACAAAGATTGAAGCAGAGTTTTCCCAAAATTGTCGTGAGTCCTCCAAAAAAACCTTTAGTAATAGAGGGAAAAGAACTAGATGTCACGAATCCTAAATATGCAGCTTATAAAATCCTGATAGATGCTTTAGAGTCGCTAGGCTGGAAATATGTTATGAAAAATAATGAGTTTACATGGAAAGATCATTCTGATCCAAATTATGATATTCGAATTGCCGGAACTTCCGTTGGGAGTGGTGTCGAAGCATGGGGGCTTGATATGTTTTTCTTTTCTCCTGTAGGCCCTAATTTGCCAGATCCATCTGGCAGAGTGAAGAAGATGCTCGAAAAATATGATGCAGATAAATTAACAGAACAAGAACTAACAGATCAATTTATTACGACAGTGGAAGAAGATTCGGCGATATTTCCTATAAGTCATTTTGGTCTTCAATGGTACATTTCTTCAGGTGTAAATACGAAGTCTATTAGTCCCTTAATAAGTGTAATTAGATTTGATCAAGTAGAAATCGAATGAATTCACTAGTGAATTGGTTTAATAATGAATTCAATATAAATGGATGCAGAATTGAAGAAGCTAGTCTTTTTCCCGAAATTGGAATTGATTATTGGCACTCAACTGTACTCGATAAACGCAATTTACCAATAGCAGGTGGATTTGCATCAGATAAAATGCATGCAAGAAAAATTTCTTTTGCTGAATATTTAGAAAGAAAAGCATTTTATACAATCTCATCTCAGCCTGAGAATGTTCGTAAGAGTTGGGGGTTGAACATTATTCCAACAGCATGTGGCTTTGCCGCAGGATTCGATCAGATGAATACAATTCTTAGAGCTCTCTCGGAAGCATGTGAACGTTGGGTAATGAGTAAGTGGATTGATGAGGGGTTTTTCATTGAAGAAATTCCTAAAGATCAAATACGTTTAGACCCTGTTTCAACTTTCTTTGCAGATCAATTTGTTGAAGTGAAGTATTATCGAAAGATCATAACTGTTTTTTTTCATGGCAAATTTATTAATATAGAAATTGCTCAAACAATGGGGATTACTAAGGACGGAATATTTCCTGGTTCTTCTGCCCAGATAAATGA
>CAXHHE010000268.1:0-5179 GCA_964016365.1 uncultured Bacteriovorax sp.
TAACTGAGCGTCTCGTGGGCTCGGAGATGTGTATAAGAGACAGCTCTAAAACAATGAATTGGAGCGAGAAACTCTTCACTCTTATTGGGAAAAAGTGGACTAAAGAAACTTATAGTTTCGATTGGAGTTTTCCTGCTTCTTCATCATCTCGTTTAAAAGTTGGCCTTAACTGGAAAGTTGGCCAAAAGTGGCCGGGAAAAAGCTGGCCTTTAGAAAACTGGGAAGCTTTGGAAAAAATCCTTCAATCTGATTTTGATATTTCCTGGCAGGAAGGATTTCACAATCTTTCTGAATACATCAAATGGATAGGCAGCTGTGATTATATCGTCACTCACGACAGCCTTGGACTTCACCTGGCGCTGGCGATGAAAAAGCCTTTTGTGGCGCTCTTTGGTCCGACATCGAGCCACGAAATTGATTTAGCGGGCCTTGGTGTTTCCATTTCCACTCAAGATTTAAGCGTTTCAACACTTGCAGATATTATTAACCTTAAGGCCTATCGACATGAGTAAACTTCCAGATATTCATGTTCCAGACCATTACAATTACGTGGGAGTCTTTCTCACTCTAAGTTGTAATATCGCCTGCTCTTATTGCATCAACCACCTGGTGGGTTTGCAAAAAGGAAGAAAACTTCTTACGGCCGAAGAATGGGCAAAAGGTCTTTCTCGTTTAAAAATGACCAATAAAGTCCCTCTTACTCTGCAAGGCGGAGAGCCGACAATCCATAAGCATTTTTACGAAATAGTGAACTCACTCCCTGTTGAATTCGATATTGATCTTTTAACTAATATTCAGTTTTCTCCAGAAACATTTGCTCAAAAAATTGATAAAAAGAGAATCAATCGCCAAGCTCCCTACGCTCCTATTCGCGTGAGTTATCACCCGGAAACAATGGACTTAAGAGACACACTTAACAAAGTGATTGAACTTAAGGCCTACGGCTTTAATGTTGGAGTCTATGGCGTTAGACATCCTTCACAAATTAAAGAAGTGGAAGAAGCTAAAGAGCTTTTTGCATCGAATGGAATTGATTTCAGGTTTAAAGATTTTTTAGGCATGCACGACAATCAACTCTATGGCGAATACAAGTATCATGGTGCTGTTTTCAGTCAGGAAAAGCGCTCTTGCCTATGCAAAACGAGCGAACTTCTTATTGATCCTTTTGGGAAAGTTTTCCGTTGTCATCACGACCTTTATAACAATAAAAATCCGGTAGGCGATCTTCTCGATCCAGACTATCAAATCGAAGACATCTTTAGACCTTGTGATTACTTTGGAAGCTGCAACCCATGTGACGTCAAAGTCAAAAACAACCGCTTCCAGCAATTCGGCCATACATCAGTTGAAATCAGGCTTTAGAAAATAGCGTAGATGGCCGGAAGAATTGATCCTCCACCAACAAGAACAATGAACATGCTCAGGATGGCAAAAACGAAAAAGATTGGCATCAGCCACCACTTTTTGTGCGTCTTAAGTAAAACAAAAATCTCCTTCAGCATTCTAAAATTCTGCTTAAACTTAGCGACTAAAGATAGTTTCTCTGGCTGATTGGGAGTCTGGCTCATTTTCCTTTCCTTTCTTTGCTCATTAACTCAATTTTGTCATAAAGTGTCTGGGCAATCAAATCATAACCTTCTGGACTGCAGTGTTCCCAGTCATCAAGGAGTGCATCCGCTCCCTTTTGATGTAAGGTGAAAGTTTTTTCAACGTCGATAAACTCAGATCCTTCTTTTTTTGCCAGAGTTTGCAAGTAACCGTTGGTTGATTGGTATGGCAAAGGATAGTTCATCACTACAATGCTTGAGTTGTGCTCGCGGGCCAGTGTGAAGATTTTTTTCCAGTAAACATCTCTTTCACCGTTTAGTTTTTCCAGGTTGTCATACCAATAACTGGCATTACCAATCAGCTCTTGGTTTACCTTTTGGGCCTCTGGAACAATCTTGTGAGAATTCTTTTCGATTGCTGCTTTTAACTCCTCAAAACTCACAATGTCTTGAAGCTTCACTAGTCCCAGTAAGTTCATAACCAGGTAATCTCGTTCTAAGAGCTGAGGTTGGTACTCGAGAAGCCCCATAAAGTCGCGGATTACCTCTGTGACTTCACTCGATTTGAAAGCTTTCTTTTCCAGCAAAAAACGGATGATGAGATACTCTTTAGAGCCTTGAGAAAGTTTATGATAACTCTCCATTTTGAGCGTCTTAACTAAACAATCCACTCTTTCTTTTGATGTTTTGACGTTATGACAAGCCGAGAGTTCTTGATTCGAGAAAGCGACTTGCTCTGTCACCGAATCCACTTTATCGATTCTATTTTTTATATCTTGAGAAAGAAGAGTGATCACTTTATAAAAATAAAACTGCGAAAGAAAAGAATCCGTTTTTTGATTCATTTCTACCCATTTCTGTTCTTTGGAAATATTGAGGGCCGAAATCTTTTGAACAAGCTCGCTTCCGGCAAAAACATCTGCACTTCCGGCCATTACCGCGATGACATATTTTTTTTCAGACGAGTATTGATTACTTTTATAAAAGTCTTCAAGCCTTGTTGCAATCTGCTCTGTCGTACTCGCACAGACTCCAAGATTTCTTACTGTGACTTTTTTATTAAATTTTAAATAGAGTTTGTAAGGGTAAGAGTTGTCCCAAAAAGTGTTTCCTCCATTGGTAAACGAGTCTCCAATGCAAAGAATCTCTAGCGGCTCTTTTCCTCCATAAATCTCTAATGAACGATCGCGATAATAATCATTCTTGCCAGCTGATTCGCGGTCAGAAAGATTGTATTCAGCGACATCGTGATAAATGCGAGGGAGGTTCGTCTGTTTAATCAGGTAACGAAGACCAAATTCAACCGCTGTCACCGAAACAATGAGAGAGAGAATAAAAATGGTAAGTTTAGTTTTCCAGCTTTTCATTTAGATAAAATTCACATGCTCTGGTTCGCGGTTAATCTGCTCTAAGAACTCATTAACTCGGGCCATGCGGCAATTAACCCGGCAAGTGCTTCTGACATCCAACTCGTTTCGTGCGTATTGAACAGAGGCCTCTCTCTCTTCTCCAAAAAGAACTCTTTCTGGACTGTGAAGATTAATATTTCCTGCTCTGAATTTTTCATTCCCAATGTGAATTGGGCATGTATAAAAATCGCCACTAGCCGTCATGTATCCCCAGTAAGGAAGTGCATGGCATCTTGGGTAAGTGATTTCCTGAGAGCGGTATTTATCAAAAGCTTCTGAGCGACAAATCACTTGGGTTGTATTGTTTTTATTTTCTTCATGAATAGCGTCGAGCTCATTCATTATATCCTGATCGTAAACTTCATTTTTATCCAGGATCATTTGAGGGTTACGAGAAAAAGGTTTAAAAGAAATGTAATCCACGCCGATCTCAGTGAAGATTTTCACCATCTCGCGCATTTGATGCCTGTTTTCTTCCAGCACTACAAACTGCACCCCTAGAGTCGTTTTTAAATTTCTTTCTTTTTTAATTCGAACTGCTTCTTGAATATTTTTGCAAACTTTATCGAATTCTTTCAGCGTTGTGTGGTGAACTTTCGAATATACATCTGCACTTGCCCCATTAACGCTAAAACGAATCCAGGTTAAAAGCGGAAGAACTTCTTCCCATAATTCAGGCGTTGCTCTAGAGCCGTTTGTCGTAATAGAGACATCGACACCTGATTGTTTTGTGACTGCGACCAGTTCTTTAAATTCCGGATGTAAAAGAGGTTCACCTTCTCCAGCAAACATTAAACTCTTAAGCCCACTTTTTCCTGCAAAAGTTACAAACTCAGAGAAGACAGATGTTTTAAGAAGATGATCCGGCGATTGAACGAAGTCTTTGCCGCAGAAATTACATTTGTGATTGCAATAAGATACTGGGGAGACTTCCAGATAAATTGGCGCAATCCTCTCGCCATTTTTAACCTTCAATACTTTGTCAAAATGCCAAAGCATCTTATGGCCATCCATGAAATAGTGATCAGTCATGAATCTTAACTCCCAAGTGTTACGCCCTTGAGTATAAGCTTGAACATGCAGAATGAAAACTATATCGTGTTAGGTATGAAAGACATCTCCTTCTTCAAAGAGAAGAGTAAACAAATCAGAAAAGACATTGTCCACACAGCTTTCGCTGCTCAAAAAGGGCATATCCCTTCTGCTTTCTCCATGATTGAAATCCTGGTGATGCTTTATTACCAACTGGCGAAAATTACACCCGAAATGACTCAAGACCGCGACCGCATTATTTTAAGTAAAGGCCACGGATGCTTAGGGCAATACGCCATTTTAGCAGACTTAAATTTTTTCCCAAAAGAAGAGCTTCTTCGCTTCTGCTCAAAAGAAGGTATTCTCGGAGGTCATCCCTCGAGAAAAGTTCCCGGAATCGAAGTCTCGACGGGTTCATTGGGCCATGGGCCATCCTTAGGAATCGGCATGGCGCTCACAAATAAAAACTCAAATGTCTTCGTGATTGTCGGCGACGGTGAATGCAACGAAGGGAGTGTTTGGGAAGCTGCCCTGGCCGCCAACAAACATCAATTGAATAATTTTTGGATTATTGTCGACTACAACAAATACCAATCTTATGACCACACTCAAGTGATTTGCCCTTTAGATGATTTAAAAGCCAAATGGCAAAGTTTTGGTTTTCAATGCGAAGAAATCGACACAATCAACTCTCCCTACTCGTTTATGGAAAGTTTCTCTCGCTTACAAAAGACGAAAGGCCCTAAATGTATCGTATCCCATTCTCTTAAAGGTCTAGGAGCAAAGGCACTTGAAGGAAATCTTGCTCACCATCACCTGAGATCAATGAGTGAGGATTTTAGAAACCAACTGCTGATGGAGATTGATTCCCATGCGTAGCTCTGGCTTAAATGAAATCTTTCAAATGGCCAAAAACGACCCACGCATCGTTTTTGTCGGTTCAGATTTGGGTTTTAAAGTTCTCGATGAATTCAAAAAAACTCTTCCAGAACAATTCTTCATGGAAGGAATTTCTGAACAATACATTATTGGCATGGCCGCAGGAATGGCACTTAATGGAAAGATCGTTTACATCAATACGATTGCTTCTTTCCTTACTCGCCGCTGCCTTGATCAGATTTCCATCAACCTGTGTTTAGAAAAAACAAATGTCCGCCTTTTTGCCAATGGCGGAGGAATTATTTACGGTCC
>CAXHHE010000269.1:0-5169 GCA_964016365.1 uncultured Bacteriovorax sp.
TCAAGCGCTTTCACAGCGACGATACGACTAAAAATAAAAAAACGACTCAGTTCCAATTTATCCCGCATAAAAAAATTGAAACTAGCGACGTCAAAGACGCCATTAAAGAGGCCGAAGGAAAAATGCTGGCCCAAGCTCACGATACGCTCAACATCGCCTACGATGCCACCAAAACAAAAGGGAAAATCGTCTCTGACGAAGATGATATTGCCGAACTGGTGAAGATCAATCCATTTGCCGCCGGACAACTCCTGTTGAAAAAACCTGAGTACGCCGGTCTGATGTGTGATTCAATCAACAAGATCAATAAAGAAGATGTGAGCGATGAGAACTTTGATAAGTATTTTGCCATTGGAACAGCTGTGATCGGTGGGGCCCTGCTTTTAACAGGTGTGGGAACTGTGGCCGGAGCGTATATGATTACTGGATCACTGACGGCCGGTGTGGCCGCAGGAACAATTGGTGGAAGCATTCTAGGTTACACGGCCCTTGCCGGAAGTGCGGTAGAGCTGGCCAGTGCCGGTTACTACGGGAAAAAATCATTTGATCAATACCAGGAAATGAACCGCCTGGAGGCCGCGTATTTAACCAGAAACAGTGACTCTACTGCGATCATCGAGGCCAAAAATGCATTGGTAGAATTTAAAGACGCCCGCATGACTGCAGGTATTTCTCTAGCGAGCGTGGGTTTAAGTTTGGCCAGCGCCGGAAAACTCTTTAGCATCTTAAAGTCAGACGCTAAAATCTCTCCAGATCAAGTAAAAGCAGCGACAAAAATCCTGCGCTACCTGGGGCAAACTCAGATGGCAAAAAGAGTAAAAGATGTCGTGCGAGTATTAGGCGAAGCGGGTATGGAAAAACTCGATACCTTCCTTCTCTACCTGGCAAAGGCCGGAGAATCATCTCGTATTAAATTCCTCGAGCTTTTAAAAGACGGGAAAATCACTCCGGAAAAAATCAAAGAAATCGTCGAAGCTTCGCTCGAAGCTGCCAAGAATTGCGGGAAAGTTTAAATAAAACTATCTTAAAATTTCAATGAATTAAGTCTAATGATAGGCAAAAAGTATGATTATCATCACATTCGAAGAATGTTCTTAGGTTAGCCTATTCCTATGACGATATCATCTGAACTATAAAAAGCAGGACCCTGACTATGAATTTTTTATTGATCTTTCTCACTCTTCTTCTCACTTTTGCCGTGTACTTTGTGTACAAGTTTTTAAGAGATAGAAAAAACATCCTGAACAACCTGGATAATGTTTCAACAATCAGCTTTGACCTCAAAGGATCGGCCGAACAGGTTAGTACTGTTAGCTCAGACCTTTTTAAGGCTTCTGAGGAGCAGCTTGATACACTTAACTCTACTGTGACGGCCAGCCATGAAATCAATTCTATGATCATGCGAACTAGTGACAACGCTAAAGACCTTAATGACAAGGCCTCAGGTCTTCAGGATATGGCGAGCGAGGGACATAAGATCGTTCAAGAGATGGTAAGTTCAAGTCTTGAAATCAAAATGGGAAGTGAGAACTTCCAGTCGCAAATGCAAGAGAGTATTAATGAGCTTTCTCAGTCACTCATGGTTATTAAAGAGATTGCAGAAAAAACAAAACTTATTAATGAGATCGTTTTCCAGACAAAACTTCTCTCTTTTAATGCTTCAGTTGAAGCGGCCCGCGCTGGAGAGCACGGGAAAGGATTTGCGGTCGTAGCAGAAGAAATCAATAAGCTCGCTCAAGTCAGTGGTAACTCTGCTGATGAGATTTCTAAAATCGTTGAAAAGAGTGTGACGTCTGTTAATCAGGCATTGGAAAAAACAAAAGTTAAAGTAGAGAGACTAACGTCTGACACGGCCAAAAGAAGCGAGGCCGGATACAATCAAGCAAAAAGTTGTGAGACTATCTTCTCCTCTATTACCGGCCAGATTGCAGAAATCAACTCGATGGTGCAAGAAATTTCTGTGGCAACAAAAGAGCAGTCTCAAGGTGTTGAGTTGCTGGATAAGGCGATTGGAAATCTTCAGGAAGTTGCAGATAGAAACCGCTTAGTGGCCAGCCAGTCAACTGAGCACGCCCACGCTTTTGCTGATCAGACAAAAGACCTGATTAAGTTCACTGAGAACATGAAATTTTATCTTCCAAAAGATAAAAACAAAGTCAAAAAACTTCAACAGTTCGTATGGAATGACAAGCTTATGCTTGGAGTTGATAAGATGGACGATGAACACAAGATCCTGGTTAACAAGATCAATATCCTGGTTGATGCCCTTTCTGCCCAGTATGTGAAAAAAGATAAGATCACTCTTTATAATTCTTTTAAAGACCTGGCGGCCTACACTCGTGAGCACTTTTCTCATGAAGAAAAATTCATGGAGTCTATTGGCTACCCTCAGTTGAATTCACATAAAAAGATCCATGAGAAGCTCCTTGAGCAAGTCGGCCGTTATGGCGAGCAGATTGAAAAAGGAACTCTCGATGACCAAAAACTTATTTCATTCCTAAGAAACTGGCTGATCAGTCACATCATGGGTGTGGATATGCAATATGCCGGTCACTATCACGAAGAGAAGGCAGCTTAAAATAAAAAAAGGCCATCACATGGATGGCCTTTTTTATTTTGAAATGTTTGTGAAAACTTATCTTTCGTTTGGTTTTTTCCACATACTAATGAAAAGTCCAATTGTCAGAACGAAGAAGATCACGACGTGAATCACTTCAATCTGAAGTCCTGTCATTTTTGCAGTTGGAACACGAGATGGCTCCATATGTGCTTTTGCCGGAATAAATGATGTTGGGTAAATCTTAATACCGTCAGCATTTACTTCTGGCTGTGGTGGTTGTGGTAAACTTTCAACTTTAGCCGCTTCGCTCATATACAATCCCTTTAATTTCTATTTTTTTCATCTTAATGGCCTTACGCCATAACTTCAAGAAAAACTTACTTCAAGTACCCTTTCAGACGCTCAAGCTCTTGTTTTTCCTCGACAGGAATATCCGTCCCTGACGAACCACTGTAACCAAATTCAATATTTTCCGCGTACTCAGCGTAGCATTTTTTAGCAAAACGCGACTTCGGGTAAAGCTTGATACAGTCTTTTAAATAGAGATCACTAAGTGAGAAAAAATAGGTATTCGAAAGTCTTCTTTCAGCAATTGAAAGCCAATAAAGGATTTCAGGTGCTAGTGGAGTTTTCGGGTGATCGTTTAGATACTTTGACAGCACACCACTTGCAACTAAAAGAGTCACATCGTGCTCACCTCCGGCCGTTTGCCCTTTTTCAGATTCAAGCGGGGCCAGGTAAGTTTTAATAAAACGGTCAATCGATTTTACTTTTTTAGGATTAAACGACTTCCACTTATTAAGTGACTTTTTCCAGCTCACTAATGAAGACTTGGCCAGCGGAGGAAGTCTCGGATCCTTTTCAAACCTGGCAATCATCTGGTTGCCTTGTTTAACGTTGAAATCAATCTTCGTGTGAATCGAGATCTCTTTTCTCAAAGATGAGTATAGTTCATGCTCCTGATTTTCTTTAAGCGCCTTTTCAATTGCCAGGTCAAAATATTTTTCTGAATCAGAAAAGCGTCTCACTAAGAAAAGATAGTTAGCGTAAGCAAAATCAGAGTCAAAACTTTCTCTTTTGGTCTTATTAATGGCCACTCCGAAGGCATTTTGAGAAGCACTTTCAGAAAGTTGTGAATGGCATGAAATACAAAGAGCAGTCAGGGCCTTCATGCGTTTTTGAGCAAAGGCAAAGTTGTCATTTTTAACCGAACGAATAGTGTCGTCCATGTGATGATTGATTGTCTCAAGACTCGGCCTAAACCCTGGTCTCTGGAAATACTCAACGTGACGGGCACTTTTAAAGTAATCTGAAATATCTGTCAGGTTCTTTAAAAGCTCTACTTTTTGTTGAGAGTCTTTTAATAGCAGTCCCCCATTTTTTTCGTCCGAGTAAACGTAAGGAATCACCTTAACAAAAGAATCGTACACACCGTCCATAATGGCACGGGCCTCGGTCTTTTGGTCTCCTGATGTTTTTTTAGCATCGGCCGCCAGGGAAACGTGAGAGATTAAGAAAAGTAAAAGAAACAATCTTGTCATAAATACAGCCTTTTTATTCATCGATATAATTAATTTTCTTCTTCAGAGAATTAAGTTTTTCAATGATGTCTTTTGGGAATTCTTTTTTATCTTTTGAAAGGTAATTGATCTCCAGGTCTTCCTGGTAAGCATCAAAACACTCCGCTGCAATCGGGTCTTTGCTGTATTTCTCCATGCAAGATAGAAGATAGAAGTCGCCGATTGAGAAGAATAAGTCATCGTTGATTCTCTTATCTAAAATCGCCAGCCAGTAAAGGATTTTTCCTCCCAAGCGGGTGTCAGGATGAGCATTATAGTAATCCAGAAGAATCGTCGAAAGATTCAAGTCGTAAACTTCAGAAGAGTTTGTAACCGTGAAGATCGGGCCTTCTTCATCGTCGGCAATAAAAGTTTTCATAAACTTTTCCATCTCTTCTTCTTTTGTCGCTTCAGGATTAAAGCCGTCCCAAAGAGTTTTTCCTCCCAGAGTTCTGCTCCACTCGCTGACTTCTTCGGTAATCTTTTCATTGAAAAGCTTGGCCTTTAGATGCTTATCAAACTGTGCTTTCCCCGCTGCGAAATCTTTTTTAATACGCACGTAGTAGATCAGCTCGCGCTCCAGCGCTTTATAGATAAACTCATCGTCATCTGTCTTTTTCACTTTGCTTAGGAATTCATTGTAGAGCTCCATTGCTTTATCATAGTCGCGGGTAATGAAATAAAGCTCGGCCTTTTCAAAAAGCGAAATTTTCATTTTTTGAATGTCTTTATCAGCAAAGAGTTTTCCCAGATCTTGTCCTGGAGACTGAGCGTGACAGCCAATACATAAGTTAAGGGCGCTGGTGAATTTCGCGCGCGCCAGGGATCTCTTGCCAGCTCTAAAGTAAGTAACAGTCTGCTGAAGTTGTTCAGTCATGACCAGTTGATTAAGTGAGAGACCTTGTGTTGAAATGACCGGGTGAACTTTTAGATTTTTAAACAGGTCTGTTAAGTTCAGCAGGTTTTGTTCAATAAACTTTTTATTATTCTCTTTAGTGAATTCCTGCTCAGACGCAATGTAGGGGCCAAGATTTCTAATAGCTGTCTCTT
>CAXHHE010000270.1:0-5140 GCA_964016365.1 uncultured Bacteriovorax sp.
AGAAACTTTCCTCTTGGATGAAACCACAACGCGTTGGGACTCCCATCGCTCTTTGTGGTTCAAAATCTTATATCCACTATGAGGCCAAGGGAGTGGTGCTGGTTTTGGCCCCATGGAATTATCCTTTTGCTTTACTCATCAATCCATTAGTGGCCGCGATCGCTGCAGGAAACTGCGTGATCGCCAGACCTTCGGAAAAAACTCCGGCAACCGGTTTGATCCTTAAAAAAATCATCGATGAGGTTTTTCCTGAAAACGTTGCCCGCGTGGTGATCGGAGAAATAGACTTGGCCGAAAAATTAATGGAGCTTCCTTTTGATCACATTTTCTTTACTGGGAGCACTCAGGTCGGCAAAAAAATCATGCTGGCAGCTGCAAAGAACTTAATTCCTGTGACCTTGGAGTTAGGTGGAAAATCGCCGGTCATCATCGACCGCGATGTGGACCTAAAAGACTGCGCAGAGAAATTGTTCTGGGGAAAATTTATGAATGGGGGGCAGACATGCGTGGCCCCGGATTACGTTTATATCCCGGAAGAGCTTAAAGAAAAATTCATCGAACTTTTTAAAGAGCAAATCGAAAAACGTTTTGGTGAGACTTCACTTGATCGTTTAAAGACTGAAGACTTTGCCCGCATTATTGATGTGAAGGCCTTTGAGCGCCTGGCGCATAAGATTCAGGATGAGAAAAAACTTTTTTCCGATCAGCCGTTAAAAGATGAACGTTATATTCCACCAACATTGCTGACGGATGTAAGTCTTAATAGCCCGATTATGGAAGATGAAATCTTTGGGCCGATTATGCCGCTTCTAACTTACAAAAATGTTGAGACGGTGATTGATTATATTCAAAAGAATCCTAAGCCTCTGGCGCTTTATGTGTTCTCAAAAAATAAAAAGATGATCAAGAAAGTTCTAAGAAGCACAACCTCTGGCGGAGTGGCCATCAATCACGTGGTTCTTCATCTCGCCAACCCTCATCTGCCTTTTGGTGGAGTCGGGCATTCGGGACTTGGAAGCTATCACGGAGTGTTTGGCTTTAAGACTTTCTCCCACGAAAGGGCAGTCCTGCATCAGGGGCGATTCACTCTTTCAAATTTATATTTTCCCCCTTATTCAAGCTCACTGAGTAAGCTTGCTTTTAAACTTCTACGCTTTTTAGAGTAGAACCGGAGACTTCATGCAAATTGTCCTTGTTGTATTATTAGTTGCTGTTTTATTGGGTGTGGCCCTTATTTTCTTGAAAGTTAAAAACCAGGACTTCAGTTTCCTAAAAGATGAACTAAAACCTTTATCAGATAAACTAGTTCAGCTAGAGACTAATATGCTGGCCCGTTTTGAAAACCAAAAAGAAGTGACCAGGCTTCAGGTTTCAGAAATTATTGAAGAGAAATTTAAAAAGATTGCGGCCGAGCAAAATAAGACCTCTCAGGAAATTATCGAAAAATTTGGAAATTTTCAGCATGTCCTGACTCAGCAACTAGTGGCAGTTAACGAAAAGATGACTGGTGAGCAGGTTGTGATGAAAGAGAAGATGACTCAAGACCTGGTGATGATGAAAGAGCGCATGACTCAGGATCTGGTGGGAATGCGTGAAAAGATGACTCAGGAACTTGTGGCCATGAGAGAAAAGATGGCCCTTGAGTTAACCAGCACTAATGAGAAGCTTACAAAAAGTATGCAGGATAAACTTAACGAGATTTCTGACCGCGTTCGCGAGAATTTGGATCAGGGCTTTAAGAAAACCAATGAAACATTTACCAGTGTTATTGAACGACTGGCGAAAATCGATGAGGCCCAAAAGAAAATCGAGTCTCTTTCAACTAACGTCGTGTCTTTGCAGGACGTTTTAACGGATAAAAAAAGCCGTGGGATTTTCGGAGAGGTTCAGCTTCACCAGATCCTGAGCTCTGTTTTTGGTGAGAAAAACGACAACGTCTATAAACTTCAGTTCTCTCTTTCTACAGGCGTGATCTGTGACTCTATTATCTTCATGCCAGGGACAATGGGGAACATCGTTGTCGACTCTAAATTCCCTCTGGAAAACTACCGCAAGATGATCGATTTGAATTTTACTGAGATCGAAAGAAAAGAGTTCACCAAAGAATTTAAAGCGAACGTTAAAAAACATATTAACGACATCTCTGAAAAATATATCATTCCAGGTGAGACGACTGACCAGGCGATTTTATTTCTTCCAGCGGAGGCAATCTTTGCTGAAATCAATGCTTACCACCACGACATCATCTCTCACGCTCAAAGTAAACGCGTATGGCTGGTGAGCCCGACAACATTTATGGCCACGTTAACAACCATTCAGGTCGTGATCCAGAACGTGGAGAGAAGCAAGTACACCAATATCATTCACCAGGAATTAAATAAGCTCGGTGAGGAGTTTGGCCGTTATAAAATCCGTTGGGATAAACTTGCTCAGCACATTGATAACGTCAGCAAAGATGTTAAAGACATTCATACGACGACAGAAAAAATCACTAACAGATTTGGACAGATTTCAAATGTTCAGATTGATACACTGATCGAGTAATTATGAGAAACCTGGAAAGTTACATTAACGAGTACTCTGAGTCACACCAGAACCCGACCAACATTATGATCCACAAGATCTGCGTGCCGGCGATTATGTTTAGTCTCTTGGGGATTTTAAAAGCACTACCAGTTCCTGCGAGCTGGCCTTTGTGGCTTGATTGCAGCACGATTTTTATTATTCTTTCTTTTATTTATTATGCGACTTTTAGAAACATCAGAGTGATTGCAGCTATTTTAGTTTTAGTCATTCCAATGGTGTTTTTGCTTGAGCTTATGAGACCACGTTTTCTTTTAATCAGCTTAGGGATTTTTATCGTGGCATGGATCGGGCAGTTTATTGGGCACAAGATTGAAGGGAAGAAACCGAGCTTTTTTAAAGATTTATTTTTTCTTTTAATTGGGCCGATCTGGACCATGAATACGCTTCTGGGCCAGATCGGAATTGATCTTAAAATTAAGAGTTCGAGCAAGCCACTAAACTAGTAATGCCACGGATATTTAGTAAAATCCTTCGGTCTCTTCTCAACAAACGAGTTACGCCCTTCAAGTGCTTCCTCAGTCCCGTAGGCCAGGCGAGTTGCTTCACCGGCAAAAAGCTGCTGACCAACTAAACCGTCATCAATCATGTTGAAACCGAACTTTAACATTCTCATCGCTGTTGGCGACTTAGAGTTCATTTCGCGTGCCCATTCAAGCGCGACTTTTTCCAGTTCATCGTGGGCGATAACAGCGTTAACCATTCCCATCTCAAAAGCTTCCTGAGCAGTGTAGTTTCTTCCTAAAAAGAAGATTTCGCGTGCACGTTTTTGCCCGACCATGCGAGCAAGGTAAGCTGATCCGTAACCAGAGTCGAAGCTTGCCACATCCGGGTCAGTTTGTTTAAAAATCGCATGCTCTTTTGAAGCAAGAGTCAGGTCGCACACAACGTGAAGACTGTGCCCTCCACCTACGGCCCATCCTGGAACAACAGCAACAACCACTTTAGGCATAAAGCGGATTAATCGCTGAACTTCAAGAATGTGTAGGCGTCCTAAGCGTGCCAGGTCAACTTTGTTGTTTCCTGTTCCGTTGTGGTCCTGTCCTTCGTATTTGTATCCATCTTTTCCACGGATGCGTTGGTCTCCACCTGAACAGAAGGCCCATCCGGCATCTTTTGGTGAGGGGCCGTTTCCAGTTAAGAGAACAACTCCAACGTCGGCAGAGATACGAGCGTGCTCAAGAGCTGTGTAAAGTTCATCAACGGTCTGCGGGCGAAAAGCATTTCTTACTTCCGGACGGTTGATTGCAATTCTCACTGTGCCCTGGTCTTTAGCACGGTGGTAAGTGATGTCTTTAAAATTGAAGCCTGGGATTTCATTCCATAGGTTCGGGTCGAAAATGTCAGATACTTTATTTGTCATTAGTTGCTCCATGGTAACTCATTTTGATAGTTAGGTTTTGTGAATGGTGTTCGTCGGATTCGATTTCTGTGGGCCCGCTATATTGGACTAAGGTGCGGTCGCCGTCTTTGTAATCCAACATGATCTCTCGAAGGATAGCGCGCAGGACCCAGTTTGAAACAGTGAAGGCAAAACGGCTGTGACCTTCAATGACACCTTTTTCTTTTTCAAAGTTAAAAGTGTAGGCTTCCGATTTTTTTGGAATCAAAAGTTTGATCCTGGCCTCTTTTGCATCGTAGTGCTTGATAACAAAGTTGTGCAGGCCTAGCGCTGAAACCATTGTCGATTCATATTTAAAACTCTTAGCGTTGATGCTGCCTGTTTTAGTGTTGGTCGTTTTGATCATGACGTTTTGTTTGTGAATATCAAAAAGAACTTCTGTTTTTTCATTAAAACGGTGATCAATAAGAACGGTCTCCGGGACATAGAGGTCTTTAGAGAAGTCGGCCTTTAACTCGGCAATGATTTTGCCGTCGGTTTGTGTGTATTTAATCTGCACTTCATTCCATTCCCCCAGTGGTGATCTTCTGACTTGTTGAGTTTCGATAAAGATCAGCTTTTTATCTTTATCGAAGGCTTCACCTTTAATGGTGATCTCATCTGCTAAAAGGGCAGTACTCACCAAAAATAGAATGGGGATGAAGAGAGTTTTAATCATTAATATCCCTTAACCTTTTTAGAAATAAAAAAGCAAAGAGGGAAGAAGACCAACCAACACGCCCCGTGAATCATGTAATACATTCCAAAAGGCTGATACAGGCTTAGAAGCATGAATTTAGCACCAGTGATATAACTCACAGGAGCGAAAAAACCTCCGACAATAATCTGGGCCGGGATTTTATTTCTGATTAAAATAAAAGTGTAAGAAATCGTTGTCGCAAACAGAAACCAAATTCCTAAAAGCCATGCGGGTGGAAGTGTTCCAAGAAGTGGGTTGTTGAAAGTCAGGATACCTGTTTTAAAGAGAACTGTATCCAGGATGATTCCAATGGCAGCAATCAGTGTCACTTCGATAGCGTCTTTTTTCTTGTTGATTGAAACGCGCAAGAAATGGATGGCCATAACCAGAGCGAAAACCACCCAACCAATAACTGGTTGTCCTTTCCAGTTCTGTCTCTTATACACATCTCCGAGCCCACGAGACGCTCAGTTATC
>CAXHHE010000271.1:0-5114 GCA_964016365.1 uncultured Bacteriovorax sp.
AATTTTTCAATGTCTAAAGTTCCATTGCTTGATACCGCTAAATTACTCATACCCACTCCGATCAAAGGATTTGCGCACTCATTTTTTATGGACAATCAATTACCATAATCACTTTCTGAGTGGCCAAATTAATGATCGACCCAGTAATAATTACTAAGGCATGGAGCAAACTTAGTACCATGTGGATAACTTTTAGAAGACGCTCTGCACTCAAAGAACTTATGAACCTTTATAAAATTTAGACAAAGATGGGCTTTAGGGGCACTCAGAAAGTTTGCCCCATATAGCGAAAGGAATACGGATTTTTTACTATAACAAGATTGTGTCAAGGACCACAATTGCGTCGATCCCGCAGACATTTAACAGCCCTAGCTGGCCGATAACCACGCTGGCAGAGGCGTAACTGCTAGTGCGGAGTTTCTCTTTAAGGGCATATAATCCATCCATAATAGGAAGACAGACATAGGCCTTCAGGCGGTCAAAGACCGGGTTTGTTCCTAATGCTTTTGGAGTAATTCCCAGGCGTCTCATGCGGTGGTTGAACTTCATCGCATTACTCCACATCAATGTTTCATCTGTGTGATAAAAAATTGAAATAGTAATCGAGATATCGTCTAAGCCATTTTTTACGTAATGACCTGAAGTAAAAGGGATATGAACGGCTTCACCACTCTTAAAATTATACTTATGAGCAGACTTATCTTTTTCCTCCGTCCATTCCTGAACACTGTTTTTGTGGTCCATGTAGGATTCAAGTTCTTTATGAGGAATAATACCCTCTACTCTTGGAGGAAATACAGCGAGCTCTTTACTGCCGCGAATTTGGAAAATAAAGTTTGAATAGCGGTCAAAGTGAAAAGGAGTTATTGCTCCTGGCGAAGCAATGAAGAGCCACAACATTGGCTCAAGTGGCTTTGTTCCTGTGCCATTTTTTTTCATTAAAACACCAACATCGTGGCAGATATTTTCAAATAAGCTTTTAAATGAAGAGTGTAGTTCTGGATTTCTAACAGCAATATAAGCGCTTCCAGTTCTGATATTTTCGATGACTTCGTTTAAATCAAAACCTTTTTTTCCTTCTCTCAAAATATGTTCGAAGTCTGTTTTTAGATTGCTTAGTCCCTTTGAAAACATCACCTTCTCTTCTGGAAGAGAAGTGATCACTTCTGAAAGGTTTTCAAATGTCAGTGCAGGATGATCAGCGAGGTTGTGAGTAAATTCGAAAGACTGTTGATCCAGATTTTTTGGATCAATAGCACCCTTTAAACACTTCATGCCCTTCATCACTATACCTCGGTTAAAAATATGGATGTAGGTTTATAGCGTCCTTCAGGATTGTATGCCAGCCCAAACAAAAAACAGTGTAAAAGTTTACCAGACTAAAGGCCTGAAACTAGAAAAAGAGCACCAGCAGCTTCTTGGCCACGATAAACATCCCGTCTACCGCTGGGAAAAGGCCTGCTTTTAGCCTATCAACAAGGGGTGAGTTCCCCACGGCCTTGGGTTTTAGTCCAAAACGTCTAAGCCTATTATTGAGCTTCATGGCACCCGTCCATTTCATCGTCTCATTTGAGTGGAAGAAAATCGACATAGTAATTGAAATGTCCTCCGGCCCATTTTTTACGTAGTGGCCAGAGACAAAAGGAATGTGAACGGCCTCTCCGGCCTTAAAATTAAATTTGTGAGCAAAACGATCGAGCTCCTCTCGCCACGGTGGAAGAACTGAGGCCCTCTCCAGGTAGGTTTCAGTGTCTTTAGCGCTAATAATCTCTTCTACTCGAGGAGGAAAAACAGCAAGCTCTTTGCTTCCGCGAATCTGGAAAATGAAATTAGAAGAGCGGTCAAAATGAAAAGGAGTAATGGCATTAGGAGAAGCAATGAAGAGCCAGATCATCGGCTCCAATACCTTGTTGCCCGTTTTATTTAATTTGAGCAGTTCACTGATATCCGCCAGTAAATCTCCATAAAGTTCTTTAAAAGATGGATGCAGCTCCAGGTTTCTGGCGGCAATGTAGCAGTTAGAAGTCCTGATGGTTTCAATGATCTCGTTTAGATCGAGTTTTTTTGTATCGTTATCCAAGGCATCGTCAAAGTTGACTCCTAAGTCGTTAAGCCCTTTTGAAAACATCACCTTGTCTTTGGGAAGTTCTTGAAGAATTTTAGAAATGCTCTCGATAGTTAGGGCCGGGTGATCCGCCATTGTATGGCGAAACTCAAACGGTCCGCGGTCTAGTTTAAAGTTCTCAAAATCCCCTGCGAAACATTTTAAGCTCTTCATTACCCTTGCCCTATTTTTTCAAAAATATATTCCTTAAATGCCCATTTAACTGCGATTCAAAATCGCGGAAATTATTCTTCTTATTGCTCATAAAAGTCGTCGAGGAATAAAAATAATTCTCGCGCTTAAGAGCATCCATCCAGGACTTGGCTGAGTTCAGGGCCTCTCTTGGTCCTGAGTTATTTGCAATCGCCTCTTCTAAAACTTTAAGCTTCTTAAAAGCATGCAATCCTTCAGTGGCCAGTTCAAATCTAAGAGCAGATAAGAGCTTTCCATCTTTGGTTGGATAAAACATAACCACATCTGCTTCCCTTCCGTCAAAGTCGTAATATGGATAATTGTTAACTGCATTTGCATGCCACTCTAAGTATTGAGATAAGCCGTTTAAGCGAGCGATATATAATCCCAATCCAAAAGAAAAGCGCGGGTCATCTAGATTGGCTGCCGAAGTATTATAGAAGCCCCAGCGAAGACGGTTGTCTTTTAATCTTGAAATATCACCTTTTGAAAGGCTGGAATAAAAACCATAAGTAAAATAGCTATTCAGTTTTGCAGAGTCTCCACCATGAAATGATCCAAATCCTCCCAATGGCATAAAAGGAAAATGCTTGTTTAATTTTTTGGCCAACTCAATATCAGAAGCTATTTTATCCGAATAACCTCCGGCCTCATCACTGAAGGTGTGAACGATTTTTGGCCATTCTTTTTTGCTCATTAACGATTTTAAATCTGAAGCCGACTTGGCGAAATAATCATCGTCTGACATTCCAGCAGGCTTCTTGTTGAGATCAATCATTGATTGAGGAAATTGTCCACCGTAAGAATAAACTGTATCAATTCCCCACTTGGCACTTTCCTTAAAAAGATCATTCAAATCTGAGACATCTTCAGGAAGGCCAGTGAAGGTCGTAAAGCCCGCCTCTCCCAGCTTGTTTAAGGCCATGTGACGGTATTTTTTTCTTATTTCGTTATATCCGCCTCGCGGATAATAACTGTACGGCAGCGGGTCCAATCCAAAAAAGCCCACTGGAAATTCTATTTTAGGAAGCGTGTAATTTAAAACCGCAACTTCTGTTGGAAGGCTGATTTGTTCACTGCCTTTATGGATAACAACATTCCCTTTAAAGATCCCTTTGGGAGTTTTGTCGCTCATTTTTACCTGAAGCCAAAGGTACTTATTCTGCCCCTTTTTAACAACGACTGACACATCGTTCATTGGCCTTAAGTATTTTCCCGTTAAAAGATAGGTCTCATGATTGATATCCGGTGACGTGTATTGAAACACCAGATCACTTACGGCCACTTCAGAACCTTTAATTTTTTCACCTTTTTCATTGGTAAAATCGCTAAAGCTCCAGCTGATTTTTTCATCATTCGTGCTCGAAGCCGTTAGCTGCAGCAGTTGATAAGGAGTGTCTCCAGCGCCACCTTGAAATAACAAAGAAGTCCCGGAAGCTTTCTTGACGGCCACTGGATTTAAGTAAAGATCTGGTTCAACAATCACTGCCTGGAATTTTTGTGCAGGATTTATTTTCTCATTCTTGGCAATAGAATGAGTCATCCAATCAAATTCCTGCTTGTTTCTTTTTTCCAGAGCACTCTTATAGGCCAGCCCCTGAACATCGGCATTTTTATTCCAAAGCACCAGTGAGTTTAAAGATATGCCTGTCGCATCCCCTTCAAATTCAAGGTCAAGAATTCCATTAGAAACTTCTACTGTTTTATCAATTGTGTGAAACACTTTTGATAAATAGAGGTCGTAAGGATGATCAAACGGCTCAGGAGTGATACTTTCAAAACGCAGCAGATCGCTGACAAAATCAGAAGCAGACCCGCGGGTTTCCTTAAAGACCGGAGCTCCGTTGGCGTAAACAGTGCGGTCTGACCAGAAAGGGACATCCCAATAGCCAAGTTTATCGACGATCAGATTCATTTGATACTTCCCATTTGGAAGTTTCACTCTAAAATGACCGCCTAAAACTCCAATCGTGTGTCTTAGCATTTCACTGGCGTATTGAGCGTCTTCAACTCGCCAGAATTTAGGTTCAACAAAACCATAACCGCGCTGATCGTTATACGCTGTTTGAGTTGAAACCTGGGTAAGGTTGGTGTTGTTATTGGCCTTGTGTGAAGTGAAGTCAAAGGCCTTCACGCCTTCAGGAATGGCCGGCATTGGGTTTGAAACCAACGAGATATTATCAATTAAAAAGTCTTTCTTCTCAAAGGTGCTCTTTGAGTCAGGATCAATAACAATAAAAACTTTTTCTAGTTTGCTTAAATTCACCGGACGGTTAAATCGGTGAGAGCCTCTCTCCCCTACAAACTGGGTAAGTGAGAAATTGAGTTTATTCCACCCCGGGGCCAGAGTAGATTTGTGATTAACCTGCGACCAGTAATTAGTCGTTTGATTATCGGCCAATGTTAGATAGAAGTCAGTGTAGTTGTCATTGGGATTAAAGACATCCATTTCAATGCGGTCATAGGCCGACCAGTCTTTGACTGGCATTTTATCAACTTTGAAATTAAAGAATTTTTGCGGAGTAAAAGACCCCGCTTTGTTTTTTAGATCAAAAGGATGCCCGGACTCACTCTTGTCAAAAGTATAAAGAGATCTTTTTGCTGCCGCCTTAGCGATATACTTTTTTTCCGAGGCCTGTGGCAAAGGCATTGGTGCTTCAATAGAAACTTTATCACTGCCGCTTTCAACTTTTTCAAGGTAGAAGTCGTCTACCCAAATCTGACCTGGAGATTTTAAACGGAACCAGACAGTCAGGTCTGAAGCTTTAACTTCTGTCTCTTATACACATCTCCGAGCCCACGAGACGCTCAGTTATCT
>CAXHHE010000272.1:0-5113 GCA_964016365.1 uncultured Bacteriovorax sp.
ACACAGAAGCCTTCGTCGGCAGCGTCAGATGTGTATAAGAGACAGATTGAAAACCGCCTAAGAGGCTTCTAATACAAAGGCCCCTCACCCGAGGGGCTTTTTTTTTGCCCAAATTTCACATTAAATTCTTTTAATTCTTTTTAAATTTCTTCTTAATCCCATGAGAGCACAATGAATTTATGAACAAAGCCATTCATGGTGAGTGACTTTCATCGAAGGAGAGATTTATGAAAAATGCACTAGTTATTATGGCCTTAACACTTTCATCAATGAGTGCTTTTGCAGGAACAAAAGTTGAACACAATAAAGAACTAAGAAAAGCGGCCTACGAATCATGTAAGGCAGAAGGCAAAATCAAAAAGGAATTAAAAAACTGCGTGAAAGAAAAACTGGCCCAACCATCCACACAATCTACTGTTAACAAATAGTAGATCTTCTCCCCCCTCATAGAGACAGCAGTGGGAAGTAACCCTTCCCACCTTCCCTACGCGCTCTGCCCAACTAAAAAGCCTATTCTATATCCAATCTCTTAGAATGATTGCCCGTCGCATATAAAGGTTTAAACTTTAAACTTCTCGAATCAAGTGCTAAGTTTGCCTTATGAAACACGCAATTGATCCAAACACTTTCAAACGCTTTAGTACTCGTACCGTTGTTATTCCAGTTGTCGGCTCCTTTATCCTTTCAGGAATTTTTGTCTATATCATCTTCCAACTTTTAGCGGCCAATCACCTGGTTGTTCAAAGTGCCCGTGTCTTAAGACAGGTCAATGAGAATATGAAATTGATGGTTAATGCAGAAACTGGAGTGAGAGGATATTTACTCACGGGAGATGAAACTTATCTCGAGCCTTACAATGCAACTATTGAAAGAGGGCCTGAGCAATTCAATAAACTCATTGAGATGACCGAGGATAATCTTGGCCAAACCAACCGCGCTAAAGACATGCAAATTGCATTCAATGCCTGGAATAATGAATATGGTGCTAAGGCCATCGAGTTAAGACACACTAACAAAGACATTGAAAAACTCCTTCCGGCCGCTGAAGGAAAAAAACGCATGGATACAATTCGTGACATCTTCACGCGCTTTGATGAAGTTGAAACCACTCTTCGCGACAAAAGAAATCAAGAAACTCAGGATACGATCAAACTCGCTCTCTCTGTTATCCTTGGTTGTAGTATTATCGGTGGAATCGCTATCGCTCTTTTTACCAGAAGACAACTTACCTCCCTATCTTCAACGTACAACAATGTTATCCAAAAACAACTTGAACAAAACCAGGCCTTAGAAGCTCAGGAATGGATTCAAACTGGAAAGACTGAATTAATGGACAGTATAAGTGGAGACATTTCGGTTGAAGAACTTTCAAATAGAGTTCTTCAGTATCTCTGCAGTCGTCTCAATGGAAAAGTTGGAGCACTTTACAATGCCGAATCAGGTATGTTGCGCAGAACGGGCACCTATGCTTTTACCAAAGATCCGGAAACTGCCATTGTAAAATTTGGTGAAGGACTAGTTGGGCAAACTGCTCTTGAGAGACGCCTCATTGTGATCTCTGATATCCCAGAGCGATACCTCACTGTCTCTTCAACAGTCATGACTGCAAAACCAAATCAAATTGTTCTTCTGCCACTTATCGCAGAAAAAGCAATTAAAGGTGTTTTGGAAATTGGATTCCTTGACCATGTTTCAGACAGAGTGCTGGAGTACTTAGACGAAGTCGCTGACAGCATCGCGATCGCCCTTCGCTCTGCTGAGTACCGCGCGACTTTAAATAATCTTCTGGAAGAATCACAAAGACAAACAGAAGAGCTTCAGGCGCAGCAAGAAGAGCTTCAGGCCAACAACGAAGAGCTTGAAGAGCAAACCAATGCTCTTAGAGAGTCTCAGTTAAAGCTTGAAACACAGCAATCTGAGCTTGAGCAAACGAATCAGCAGCTGGCAAAACAAAGTATTGAACTTGAAAATCAGGCCAATGAAGTCAATCGTAAAAACGAAGAGCTTCGTCAGGCGCAGTTAAGACTTGAACACAAGGCCCGCGAACTTGAACAATCGAGCCAATATAAGAGTCAGTTCCTGGCCAACATGTCTCACGAGTTAAGAACGCCGTTAAACAGTACACTTATTCTTTCTCAGCTTCTCCTAGAAGATAAACGTCAAAGACTGGGCGATGAAGAAAAAGAATTTGCTCAAACCATCTTCTCTTCGAGCAATGACCTACTCAACCTGATCAATGACATTCTTGATCTTTCAAAAGTAGAGGCCGGAAAAATTGACCTTGAACCAGAAGATATTATTTTAAGAGATTTCTCTGACAGCATGGAAAGACTGTTTAAACCAATTGCTCAAAATAAGAATATTGATTTCAAAATCAACATTGCTCCAGGCACTCCTGTTTCTATTTTTCAGGACCGTCAGAGATTAGAGCAAATCTTAAAAAACTTAGTATCAAACGCGATTAAGTTCACAGACAAAGGTTCAGTCACCATTCGTATTATGACCAAAAATGGCCGCATTGAGTTTTCAGTTATCGATACAGGAATTGGTATTCCATTCGAACAACAAGAAATTATCTTTGATGCTTTCAAGCAGGCAGACGGGACAACCAGCCGCCGTTTTGGTGGAACAGGCCTTGGACTTACTATCTCTAAAGACCTGGCAAAACTTTTGGGTGGCACTATTTCCGTCAGCAGTGAACCAGGAAAAGGAAGTATCTTTACACTTAATCTTCCCGAAAAACACGATGTCGATGCTTTTTCAGAAGCAACTCTTCCGTCGCGTTTAGAAAAATCCGTTATCGCACCTACTCCAGTCATTACTCCAAAAGCGAAAGAGCCCCTTCCTCCAATGGAGTACAGGCCTCTTCCTTTTGAGGATGATAGAAATAGAATTAACGACAAGATTAAAATCCTTTTAGTTGTTGAAGATGACACTAACTTCTCTAAAATTCTATACGACCTGGGCCGTGAACTTAAATTCAATTGCCTTGTGGCCCAGACTGCAGATGAAGCTTTAAGAATGGCAGAAGAATTCTTACCGCAAGCGATTCTGCTAGATATGCATCTGCCGGACAGAAGCGGCCTGACGGTTATTGATGATTTAAAAAACAATCCAAAAACCAGCCATATCCCTATTCATATTATCTCAGCTTTGGATCATGCCAATATGGCGCTTAAAATGGGGGCCGTTGGTTACCTGAAAAAACCGGTTTCCATCAACGACATCAAGATGGCCATTTCTAAGATGGAAGAAAAACTCACTCACAGTTTGAGAAAAGTTCTGGTGGTTGAAGACAATAAAGTTCAAAGAGAAAGTATTAAAGAATTAATTCAAGACAAGACGGTCGAAGTTATTATGGCAGAAAATGCGACCAACGCTCTTGAGTCTTTAAAGAAGCACTCTTTCGATTGTATGATTTTAGATTTAAATCTTCCGGGTATGACTGGGTATGAGCTATTAGAAAAAATGACTGCAACCGAAGGCATCTATTCGCCTCCGGTCATTGTCTACACAGGAAAAGACCTTTCTAAAACCGAAGAGCAAAAGCTACAAAAATACTCGCAGTCCATTATTTTAAAAGGTGCTCACTCGCCTGAAAGGCTTTTTAGCGAAGTCAGTCTCTTCCTTCACCAGGTAGAAGACAAACTTCCTAAAGAGCGCCAGAAGATGCTGCAAAAACTTCGCGACAGAGAAAAAATCTTTGAAGGAAAAAAGATTCTCCTGGCCGACGACGACGTCAGAAATATCTTTGCCCTAAGTGCTGCCCTTGAAGGACAAGGTGCGGTTATTGAAACAGCAAGAAACGGAAAAGAGGCCCTGGATAAGGTGAAAAGCGACCTGGGAATTGACCTGGTGTTAATGGATATCATGATGCCAGAAATGGACGGATATACGGCCACCAGAGAAATCAGAAAAGATCAGCGATTCGCAAAACTACCTATCATTGCCGTCACCGCTAAAGCGATGGCCGATGACCAGGAGAAATGCCGCGAAGCCGGTGCCAATGATTACCTGGCAAAGCCTGTTGATTTAAACAAGCTCCTTTCTCTTTTAAGAGTGTGGATGCCGCAAAACGGACGAATATAAACAATGATGGAAGGGCAAGTCTTCGACATTGAAGTAAAGCTTTTTATTGAAGCAGTCTTTATGAAGTACAAGTACGACTTCAGACAATACAGTCTTGCCTCGGTTAAAAGAAGACTTTCCAACGCCCTTATCACTCACAATATAAAAACCATTTCAGCTCTTCAGGAAAAAGTTCTGCATGAGCCGGAGTTTTTCACGGCCATTTTGCAACATATGACCATTTCAACAACTGAAATGTTCAGAGACCCGTTATACTTTAAAGCTTTCAGAGAAAAAGTTGTTCCCTACCTGAAGTCTTACCCATCGATTAAAATCTGGGTCGCTGGCTGCAGCACTGGAGAAGAAGCTTATTCATTTGCTATCATTCTTAAAGAAGAGGGGCTTTTAGAGCGCGTGATGATTTATGCTACCGATATCAATCCTCTCTCTCTCGAGAGGGCACAGCAAGGCATTTACCGACTGGAAGATATCAAAAAGTACACGCAGAACTATCAGGAAGCCGGTGGAGTGCATGCTTTTACTGATTACTACACTGCTGATTACAATGCAGCGGCGATAGATCAGGCATTAAAAAAGAATATCATCTTCGCTGACCATAGCTTGGCCACAGACTCTGTGTTTTCTGAAATGCAGTTTGTTTCATGTCGAAATGTACTCATTTATTTTGATAAAAAGTTACAAAACCGCGCCATCACTCTTTTTCACGACTCTCTGTCGATGAAAGGATTTTTGGGAATTGGTTCTAAAGAAAGTTTAAAATTTTCTTCTTTAAGTGCGGCCTTTGAACCATGGGCCAACAATGAGAGAATTTACAGGAAGCTCAAGTAAATGAAACACCACAAGCCCCACATTAAGGCCATTTTTGTCGGTGCTTCTGCCGGAGGAGTGACTGCACTCAATGCACTTTTTAAAAGTCTTCCGGTGAATTTCTCTATTCCCATGATCGTTGTGCTTCACTTAGGTGAGCACCGGTTCATTCCTAATGCTTTTTATACTCCTTCTGGGATAACGCTCAAAGAAGCTG
>CAXHHE010000273.1:0-5112 GCA_964016365.1 uncultured Bacteriovorax sp.
CAAGCCAGTTAATCCTGACAAAATAGAAAAAAAATAAGAAGGGCCGGTTTTTCCGGCCCTTTTTTTATACTTGTTCTTGAATTAATTTTCTTAGTTTTACATCGAGAATTTCTTTATCCGTCACCAGGTCTTTTCCAATCAACTCTCTGACTTTTACTAAACTCTCCTTATCACCTTCGGCAGCTCTTAGCATTGTCTCTCTCGTAAAATCGTTGCGTGCCAGGTTCTTTAGGACTTGATTGACATAAAGGTCCAGCTTTGTTCTAAACTCTTTTCTTACTGCTAGAGACTCAGTGTTATAAGTCTTAACGTTCGCGTTGATCTTTTCTAGTGTCGCAAATTCATTTGGCATCACATCTCTTAAAACTGCTTCTGCTTTTGCCAGTGCCTCAGTTGAAACTTCCGCTTTTCCGGCCAGGTCTTCTCTTGTTACCATTTCAGTATCAAATGGAATTCCGTACCCGTCTTTTGAAAGATCAGAGAATGTCTGAGCGAATGCCGCTCCTGTTTCTTTTACCATTTCTTTAATCTTTTCATCTTTTGTGTTCATGAACATATCGGCCGCTTGTTTTCTGTATTTAAGCGCCAGTGTTCTTAGAATCTGTTGTTCCATGACTGAGAAAGATGAAGCTTGCACTAGTCTTTCTTTTAACAGGTTCACTTCAGCATTTAAGTCAGACGTTGGAAGTTTGCTTTTCTTAAACTTCTGGAATGCTGCCATTCTTTCATCTGCTGTACTCTCGTCCATAAATTTTTGAACGGCCGACTTGTTTGATTTTTCGCTGTTCTTTAACTTAAATCCGTAAGCTTTGTTATAAGCTAAAATAATCTGTTCAGTTTTTGCCTTGTAAGTCTCTACTTCATTGCTCTTCATTGATGTGAAGTTCAATTGGTCAAGGTCTTCTAAAACCCCATTCGGGCTGATTGAAGACTTAGAGTCTAGCTGTGAGCGATCAAGAGCAGACTTTAGAAGGTCATAGCTTTCTGTTGCACAGTTAGCGTTAATGAACTTATACGATCCTCTATAATTCCAGTGTTCTTCTCTTACACGGTTAACGAATTCTTCGCGCTCTTTTGCTGTCAGGTTAAGTGGGTACGAGATAACATCGCGAAGCTCGTCGCGGTTATACTCATCAAGAACGTCACTGAAGTTCAGGATGAAAAGCATTGAAGGGTATCCACCTGTCAGACCTTTAAGGTAGTTCAGGGTCGCATCTTCAACGTTTGCTCTGTAACTTACAACAACATGATAAAGCTTATCGTCTAAACATTTTTTTCCAAACGGCGTTGCTGGAACGAGACGGTTAGAGATTGGGTCAAAGCGTTCAGGAGCACACATAACAATTCTAAACATTGAGTGACCAAATCCACTTTGAAGCCCCTTTCCTGCTGAAGCAAGAAGATAATCAACACGGTAAACTCTGCTGGCATCAAGAGCTGTCGGGATGAATCCGTTCATTGTCGTCATCATTACAGTCTTATTGATGTTACAGTTTCTATTTGGGTATGGATCGATTCCAAATTGTTTCTTGAAGTATTCAAACATAGAAGGCTTTCTACACATGAACTCCGGGTCCATTGCGAAGTATTCCATGTTAACGGCAAATGACTCAGCAATGTTTACAAGTTCGTAAGCATCGGCCGATCTCATTGCTTCTACGTTCTTATTTTTGATCTTTAGAAGACCTTTTTTAAAGCCTGCTCGACGGATGTATTCCATTGAGTTTGAAACGCGTCCATTATTGAAGTCGTATGAGTGTGTGAATTCGTGGATAAGTGTAGCGACAGCTTGGTCATATAACGACTTATGCTGACAGTTGATACGTTTTGAATTGTCGCGACCTTTTTGCAGTTCCAGTAGAACTGGTGCATTGATCGTCAGGACGTTTTTATAATGATCGTATTGACCGTAGATAAAAGGCCTTTCCTTTTTCTTGCTGTCATCTTTTTTTACTTCCGCAGCGTGCGCACTTGTTGAACACACTTCATCTGGAATGAATTTGTGGTTAGAAAGTGCCGCTACATTAATTTCGATGTTTTTAGGCATCAATTCTTTCATCTTTGGAGGCAGGTATCCTGCAACTTCTTCCATCGCCTCTTCTAAAACTTTTTTATCTGATGCCTTTGTGTCCGCCGCATACTTAAGACTTAAGTCGTGGGCAAAAGCACTTGAAGCAAGGGCCAGATTAAGGAAAAGAAGGCTAAAAAGCGTCTTTTTCATGATAACTCCAATGAATAATGATCACTGGGGAATGTGCAGAAAGAGTGCCAGTTTTCAGGGTTTGATATCGGGGGATTAGGAGTTCGGGACTGTCTAAACTTTTGACATAGGTTAAGGAATCGACAAAAAAGGCCTCAGTTTTACCTGAGGCCTTATGGGGTCATTATTTCAATAGACTTCTTAGTTTTGCTAGCTCATGTCTTTCAGACGATGGGACATCCATTCCGCCTGAGCCCATAAAGGCATTTTCAACGTTATTTTCATAGAGGTTGTAGCACTTTCTTGCGTAAGGAGATTTTGAGTATAATTTCACACAGTCTTTTAAATAAAGATCGCTGATCGTAAAAAAATAAGTGTTGCTCAGTCTTCTTTCTGCTACAGAAATCCAATAAAGAATTTCAGGTGTGTTTTTTGTTTTTGGATGATCATTCAAATATTTTGAAAGAACGCCTGAAGCGACAAGCAAGGTAATGTCATTTTTCCCTTCACCGGCCAGTTCTTTGACTTCTTCCAGTGGTGCAAGATGAGTTTTAATAAATTTATCAATATTATCAATTTTTCCAGGCTTAAATGTTTTCCATTCTTCCAGCCCTAAATCCCATGACATCACCATTTCTTTGGCAAGCTTTGGCATCTGCTCGCTCCCTTTATACTTTCCGGTAAAGTCTTTCGCTTTCTCATAATCAAAAGAAATTTTCGTATAAATTGAAATCATTCTTCTTAATGAAGAATAGAGTTCATGGCTTCTTGATTCTTTAAGTGCTTTTTCAATCGAGAGGTTCAGGAATTTTTCTGATTCATTAAAATTTCTAATTAAGTAGAGATAGTTTCCATAGTCGTAGTCGCTTTTAAAATCCTCTCTTTTGGCCTTATTAATAAGCGCACTAAAGGCATTTTCCTGCCCTTTTGGCGAGAGTTGCGAGTGACAAGAGATACATAGTGAAGTTAGGGCCGATAAACGTTTTTGGGCGAAGATAAAATTGTTGCTGTTGACTGAATTGATCGTATCGGCCAGGTGATCATTCATCGTTTCCAGGCTTGGACGAAACCCGGGTCTTTGGAAATACTCAACGTGGCGGGCACTTTTAAAAAAGCTCGAGAGGTCTCCCAGGTTTTTTAGCAGTTCTTCTTTTTTTGCCGGGTCTTTTTTTAGAACGAGTAGTGATTCTTCGTCAGAGTAAACATAAGGGATAACTTTGATAAAAGTCTCATAGACTCCACCCATGACGGCCTTGGCCTGAACTTTGGTTTCATCTTCTTTTGAAAGCTCTCCTGAGGCCAGAGCAAACGAAGTGTTTAGAATTAACGATGCTAATAAAATTAAAGTGCCTTTCATGAGTCATTCCTTATGTAAGTATAATGGACCTTAATTTTAAATTAGCTCATATTATCAGTGAGAAGACTATGACCTTGGTCACGTTTTTTTTGAAGACGCAGTGCTTGGGGGAATATGAGAATAAATTAATAAGGAGGACTTCGATTATGAATTCAACCATGCTTATAAACACCGCGATGATTTTATAAGCTTTAGCCCACTACCGTCATTGGGATCAATTGGATTAGGCATAAGATTTTCCACCGAGTGAAAAGTGATTTCACCACGTCTTGCCTTAAATTTTTTTGCAATTAATCCTTTAAGCCCTACTTTATTTCCTTCATAAGAGACCAGCTTCTCGCTACCTGCTTCTTCCTTGATAGATAAGATTGTTTCGCTATTAGAGCCGGGAAAAACAACGATAACAAACCCATTGCCATCACCTTTTTTAAGGTTTCCCGTGACATAATACTCACCGCAATCATTAAATCGATGTACGGAATACGCATGAGCAACTGACACAGTTGCAGTACTCAGTAAAATGACTAAAAATAAGCTTAAGCAAGAAATCTGCACATGGATTCGATTTCCCCGTTTTTAAGTTTTTATAGAGCTTTCCATAGATGGCCTGTTCCGCTTTATGTACGTCTGAACTTAAGTTCACTAACATGGCCCGGTTCCTTCTATGTTCTAAAAGAAAATCCGCGTATTGAGTAAACTCTTTACTCTCAAGAGTCGTTTTAAGAAGCTTCTCTGGTTCAGGTAAATCAGGGTCTGGATTTTTACAGCGTCCAACAAGAGTGGTCTTGAACTTAAATTAGATTCCAACACACCTTCCTTGTTATTTGACAGCAAGAAAAGTATGCTGAAAATTTTTCAACCTTTAAAGGTCAACTCTTTTAAAATCTTCAAGAAGTCTCCACAATAAGAACCTCTTACCGTGGAGACTTCTTATTATGCTCGGAATAGCATTTGTATAAAATTATTATGAACATTGCATAAGCATATAATTTTACAATCACTGCAATTGGCAAAAGCCAATCAGGAGATATCGAGCGACCGAACAATACATCGGACAGTTTCAAAACAACATCTAAAAAACAGTACGCCGAAACAAATCTCAAAATATTAATAACATAAGAAAGCGTAAAAATTTTTACAATCTTAAAATCTTTTTTAATAAGAAAATAAACCAAGCTAAAAAAATAAACACCTACGCCTATTATATTTTCCCATTGCAAGATTAATATAGAGAAGGTTAAGTTTTTTGATTGCATATTCCTAAGTAAAAAGACACTGAAATATATTAAAGCTATAATAAATAAGAGTCGCTTTATTACGGATATGTTTTTATCTCCGAAATCAAAAATTGCAGTTTTTAATAATTTCATTTACTGTCCTTTAAAATATCTTCACCATAAGCTACGTCTTCTGGTGTTTTGGTGTTGCAATTCCCTGGCGAAACAATACACCATGCAGCTTCTTTGACCTTTTCAACCATTTTTTCTGTTCTCTTAACATCTGTAGTGTTCACAAAAAAACTTCCTCTTTATCTACCGTATTCCAATCCGCTTCT
>CAXHHE010000274.1:0-5097 GCA_964016365.1 uncultured Bacteriovorax sp.
GTCGGCAGCGTCAGATGTGTATAAGAGACAGCTTATGGCGTTGCCTTAGATAAAGTAACCAGCTTTGGTATTTGCAAAATCAATGTCCCAAAAAACCACAGCACTGGGGAATTAACATTCACAAAAGACGGGCGCCAGTCCTCTCACGATTACTTTAAAATCCTCAATGCCAAATCTCTCCCTGAGACGACTGTGATGGATTATATGAAAAAGACAAAGAGAAACCCACTGGTCTTCGTTCATGGATTTAATGTTCGTTATGAAGAAGCACTTCTTCGTGCAGCTCAAATCACTTATGATTTAAAATACCAAGGGCCAGTCATCCTTTTTTCTTGGCCTTCTGGAGCTGGAGACGGATTCTTCGATGAACAGTTCCTTACAAAAACATATGAAAGTAACAATCAAAATGCAAAAGCTTCGATTCAAGCTTTCAGAAGTTTGATGACCTCACTGGCAAACAACAATTTAAAAGTCAACTTGGTAGTTCACTCAATGGGACATCAAGTCGTTCTTCCCGGCTTAAAAGATTTTCATAAGAGCGTAATCAATGAACTTGTTTTGAATGCTCCTGATTTTGAAGCTGCTGAGTTCCTGCGTTTAATTGATAATATTAAAGATACAAGTAAGCGCATTACTCTCTACTGTTCATACAATGACAAAGCGATGACTGCTTCAAAAACGTTCAACAACAATGACCGTATGGGAGCTTGCACTTACTCTGAAAACCTGGACACAATCAATGTAGGCCTTGTCGATAACCAGACTCTAGGCTTAGGTCATGGCTATTATTCTTCGCGTGCGATTCTAAGTGATGTCTTTCAAGTTCTTTTGGGAATTGATGCAGAAAAGAGACTCTTTATTAGAAAGAGTGAACCTAATAGTACTGAAAAATTTTATCTAAGAAATTAATTAATGACTTTAGGGACGAGGTAATACAATCGTCCCTTTTGTTTCATGACTCCTGCTTTGTGAGAAGCTTCGTCACCTTGACCAAAAAAAAGATCCACTCTTCCCGCTCCACGAATAGCTCCCCCGGTGTCCTGATCAAAAACTAGGCGAGGTGCTGGTGACCATGAAATCGGTTCAAGATCTTTAATACTGGCAAAAACTGGTTCTTCTACATCCAGAAAGGCCATTGCGCCTTTGGGAAAGAGATGTAAATCAGTAGCAATAGTTCTGCCATCACTCACTTCCATTCCGGCATAAGTTAAAGCAAGACCGTCGAGCTTTTTAAAGAAAACATAACTTGGGTTCTTGTTTAAGATTTCCTGTTTTTCTTTTTCCGAAAGTGTATCAAGATGCTGCTTGATTTTTTGCATACTCATACTTTCAAGAGGGATGACATCAGTTAAGAACTTTCCGATGGGGATATAAGGATGTCCATTTTGAGCGGCATAACCCACACGAATTTTTTCTCCATCTTCAAATTCAACAACCCCAGACCCTTGAATCTGAATGAAAAAAGAATCTACAGGCTCCACCCAAGCAAGCTCAAGGTTCTGCCCTTTTAGCTTCATATCGACATCAATATTCTTTCTGTCGTAATAGGGAACAAGATTTTTATTTTCCAGTCTCCCCTGCAGCACTCCAAGTTTTTCAGTCTTAGAAAACTTGTGAGCGAATTTTTTCAAATCAACGGTAATCATATCGACCGGTGTGCTGTACATGGCCTGTGAATGAATTTTATTCTTGGCCTTAGAACCCTTCACCAAAGGTTCATAATAACCAGTGGCCATGACCTCACCCCAGTCATCTTTCCCGTAGACTTCCATAAAATCAAAATTATCGTAAATATAACTTTGCCAGTTGTCCTGATGATTAAAAATCTCTTCGAGTGAGGCAATATACCTTTCTTTAGGGATTTTAATCTCTCCAAAGGTCATAGTCGGCATCACTAGGCGTGAAGTCTTCATGACATCAATATGTTTTCTTAAGGCGATGAAAAAACTTTCTTTAGAAAGAGTGTCTGTGAAAACAGGCCTGGAAGAAGCTGGGCGCATCGATTCTTCAATGCGAGTGATTGGTGCACGGGCACACGAAGCTAATAAAAGAGCGATCAATAGGTATTTCACCCAAAAATGATCGCTAATGATTCATTGACTGTCAAAATTAAAACTGATGACTTGGAATTCTCCATCCCGCCGCTGAAGATATCACAGTGTTAACCAGAGAATCGGCGGTATTGCCCAACTTTCCAGCTCCACGATTGACCACAATTTGTTTGATTGTTTCATCAAGTAATGTTGTTTTTCCTGGCAACTGATCACCAATGGCCGAAAGCTTTTTGCCGGCTTCAGTAAAATGAGCAGTCGCTGCTCCGCCATTATTTCCGGCCATAATAAAAGAAGCGGCAACCTGATAAAGGTCTTGTTTTAATTTTTGTAAATTGGCCACTTCCAGTGAATTAATCTTTGGATTTAAACTGATATTATCAAAGGCCCACGCTTTTATTTCCGGCATACTTGTCATGTAGGCATAAAAAGGAACCACTTTATCAAAATCGTATCCCCATGAGACTTTTTTAACCACTACACCCTGGCAAACAACATTAGTTGCATCATCATCCATTGAGTGAATTGTAACATCTGAGACGGCCATAATCGTTTGCATCTTTCCATTGGCCTTACATTGATATGTACATTCAAATTTTACCCTTCTCGGATAATTGCTATGAAAATCATTTGTCAGGTATTTTTTAGAGTCGATGATTGGGCTGCAGAAATTATTTTCTGGCAGGATGTCTTTTTTTGATTGAGCAAAGACTGATGTCACGGTTAGAGAAAGAAACATAAAGAAAAGCACTGCTTTCATTATTCTACCCTCATTTATTAAGACATTCCCTTCAAAGATAACATAGGGAGGAAAGCCCTGGAGAGGCAGGATAAAGAATACATTGGGGTGTCCAAAGTTTAGACAATCGACACAGAGGCGCCTTTCTATCTTAGTGGCCCATTTTAGACATTCCTTCACATGAATAAGCACATTTTGTACAGGCTTCATAACACTCCTGCATCCAGGCTTCACTTCCGTTTTCACAGTCCTTAGCACAGGCCCTGCAGATCTTTGCACACAACCCGCAAGTGTCATAATGATAATTCGATTCAATCATCATAAACTCTGCTGATGTCATACAAATGGTGGCACAGGCCTGAAGTAATTTTACGTGTTCTGTATTTATATTAGATGACTCAATGGCCTTGCTCACAGCTTCTTCGCACACCCGAAAACAGTTCAAACAGTTGTCAATGCACTCTTTCATATGTGTTTTAGTCGACTGTTCGCCATAGACTGATTGAAATTGCATATATCCTCCTTGATATGGCCGCTTAGAATTATAACTGCAACCACAATGCCGAAACGAAATGCCCCATCCGCAGTCCACTTTGTTCCCATACCTTCTTATTTTATGCCCTTAAATTCGGCACAGAGGTTGCTCATTATAGTGCAGGCACTGATGCCCACATTAACAAGAGGTATTATATGGCAATTCAAAACAATCAGAATCAAAAACAACCTGCTCAGCAACAAGCTGGATCACAAGTGAACTCAAATAAAACACAACAAGGTTCACAAGTTAATCAAAAACCAGCACAACAACCGCAACAGCCAGGAAAAGCTGGACAATCTTCACAGCAAAACTGGCAAAAAGACAAAGATATGGATAGATAATTAAAAAAAGAAGATGAGCTGCCCCCCATTGGGGGCAGTTTGATTTAGTCATTACATTTTGTTTCGTTAGGATAAACAGCAAGTCTCATTGTTAATGCCGCTGGAAGCTTTTGCATCTAAATTTTTAACATACTCTCTTGAGACAAGGAGGTCTTATGCCCTTTACAGCATGGTCCAACGCACTTAAACCAGGACAAACAGTACCAGATAACTATGTCTTTAACGGCATGGGATGCTCTGGAAAGAATGTCTCTCCTCCACTTCAGTGGAAAGATGCACCGAAAGACACTAAGAGTTTTGCCGTGACTGTTTTTGATCCAGATGCACCTCGAGTCGGAGGATGGTGGCATTGGGCAGTAGTGAACATCCCACCGGAAGTGTCTTTACTTCCAGAGGGAGCTTCCAATGAAAACAAACTACCAGAAGGCGCAATTGAAATAGAGTCAGATTATGGAGAAAAACATTATGGTGGCCCTTGCCCCCCAGAGGGAGATAACTCTCATCATTACGTTTTCACTGTTTATGCATTAAAAAATAAAGAAGTTCACCTGAGCCCGAATTCAACACCTGGAAGTATTAAGGGGCTTCTGGAACACGAATGCCTGGCGAAATCTAGTTTTACAGTTGAATATAAGAGATAATCTTAACGGATGATGAGTTTTTTTCCAGGATACAGTACTCCTGCTTTCACCGAGGAGTTATAAGCGATTATTCGCTTTATACTTGTTTTGTGCTTTTTAGCAATGCTGTAAAGTGATTCGCCCTTCTTGACGAAGTGGTAACGTGTTGCCTTTTTTCTAAGACGAGGCTTTTCAAATAAATCCATATAATAAACATTGGATGCCACCACTTTTTCCCCAGGTCGAAATGGTAACTTTAAAATATCGCCTTTCCTCAAAATCGCAGTAGATGGAACTCTGTTTAGATGAGAAAGAACGTAGGAATGCTTAATCCTGAATTTTTTTGAAACCTGAGACAATGACATTTTTTTAGGAACTTTGAATATTTGAAATTCTGTAGCTTGGCAACACTCACCTTGTGTTATTTGAGTGTTCAAAGGAATTCTGAGCTTATAATCTTTTTTATCCGGTGGTGTGAACCATCTCAATAACTCAGGATTTAATCTTTTGATCTCTTTAGGATCTATCTGGAGATTTTCTGCCACTTTGTAAATGTCAGTCATGCTCTCAACCTGAATTTCCTGATAAGTTAAGGGTGAATGAAAATCTAAATCATTAAAGCCGAATGCCTTGAGGTTTTTTCCAATAATGGCCAGGGCCATTATCTTAGGAACATAATTTTTTGTTTCATTCTTTAGGTATTTTCCTTTTGTTAGGCGCCAGAAATCCTTTGTCTTATACTTTTTTATAGCACGTCCTAACTTTCTGTCTCTTATACACATCTGACGCTGCCGACGAAGGCTTCTGT
>CAXHHE010000275.1:0-5084 GCA_964016365.1 uncultured Bacteriovorax sp.
GATAACTGAGCGTCTCGTGGGCTCGGAGATGTGTATAAGAGACAGATCTTTATCCGTCGATGTTTCCAAATAACGGTAAAGAAAATTTTTCTTTGTTTGCAGTAGGTAATCCAGGTACGCCTGATTGTCTTTAAAGAGCGCGTGGATCTTGATATCAAGTTCTTTCTTTAGATTGTTAATGTCATTCATATCCATAAATTTAACACCACCTCAATTAAAAAAGCCACCCCAAAAGGGGCGGCTTCTATTGATAATGGGAACAAAGGTCGATGAACTTTTTGAGTCTCGATAGTTAATGAAATTATCGTCTCCTTTTTAGTCTGGATCCGGTCGCTTTGTAGGACTACTACGTCCGCCTTGTCCAGAACAGCTGGAAGTTCATCTCTTGCGCGAAGGGCTTCAATACAACCTCATCACTTCGCTTCCCGTTGAAATAAATTGCACGTCGGATGCCAAAGAGAAACTTCTGCGAAATTTGCTTGGTATACGTATTGCAATTATAGCAAGGCTACCAAACAAGAGGAGGTTATGTGGATAAGGTAAGCGAAGTGATGATCAAAGATTTAGTGTGTTGCACACCTGTTACAAAGATCGAAGATTCAAAACTTATGATGGAAAAGTATGAATGCTCTAAAATCCCCGTGGTCAATAGCCTTGAAGATAAAAAAATCATAGGAGTTGTAAGCATTTCTGATCTTACGTCAAGTGCCGAGAAGGTTATTGAATGCATGTCAAAAGACACCCGAGCAGTCGATGAAGATTCAACAGTTGATGAATGTTTGAAGCTCATGATCATGAATAACATAGAGCAAGTTCCGGTGATTGATAAACAAGGTCATCTATGTGGAATCATCACGGAAAAGATTCTTTTAAAAAAATAAGCAGGGAAAATCGCCCCAGCTAAATAATAGCAAACTCTTTAAATAACAACTCAAGTATTGCGGCATGAATAGTGCAACTCACTATATGAACGATGAATGGTGTCGCCTTCAAGGAGGATGTATGAATATAGTTAAAGAAAATAACCGTCAAAGAGGACTCGATAAGAATCTGGAAGATGACTGGATTCCAGATCAACAGCGTAAAGCCGATGCGACATCCAATGAAATGCCAGAGTATGGTGGTGACTTAAAAAGAAAAGACACTTTAAGAAACAATCCTAAAAATCCATCCTCGCAAAAAGATCCCAATAACTGGAAAAAGAAAAACGTCTAGGAGTTTATATGAATCAGGTGACAGAGATTATGAACAATGATCCGATGTTTTGTACGTCGGAGACAAGAATTGCAGAAATTAAGCACCTTCTAAAAAAATACGATTACAAGGAGCTTCTGGTACTAGACTCAGAAAAAGACCGCCATCCCATTGGAGTGGTTAGTTTGGAAGACATGGCCTCAGAGGCCATTGAGCACGGAGCGATGCCTTCGGATACAAGTGCAGTTGAATGTATGAGAAGCATCCCGGCCGTTGTTGCAGAAAACTCCAGCTATGAAGAATGTCTCAATGTGATGAGGCAAAATCACATGGACTTTATTCCCGTTGTCGATATGAACGGTCATGTGACTGGAGTTGTAGAAAGGGAAAAACTAACTAAAATGTTAATGTAAAATAAAGGCCACAGTTGTGGCCTTTTTATAGATGCCTGTCTCGATAGTAAGCACTTTCATCTACTTCATCATTTCGATCAGCAATCAAGTCTTCTTCATCTTCTTCGCCCGATGCTTCCAACATGATTTCATTGTCTTCTTCATCCTCAAGTTCATCAAGATCCTCGACGTCGTATTCCATACCCATCAGAGTTTCTTCCAGGCTATTAATATTTTCGTCATCAAACAATACGCCTTCAGGTGTCACTTGATCGCCTTTTGGATTAGTTAGTTTATTAAATTCTTTGTAAGAAATGGTGTCTGCTTTACGGGTCATAAAAAACTCCTTTTTCATTTTGTATTTCCCAGCTTTTTTATATGCAATCACTAAGCCGTCATATGTTAATTGATGCCACGAGTAGGTCATTGTGTTTATCCAAAACATTATTTGTGTAGGTCTCTTTTTTGCGATAAAAACGTATTATGAACATAATTCGCGAAAACAAGTGTCTCAATCATTTGGCCCATGCAGGAGAGATGGGAAAAAGAATTGCGACTTTTGACTGGCAATCAACACCAATGGGTGATCCAGCGAAGTGGCCGCTGAATTTGATCACAGCTTTGGGAATTATGTTGGAAAACAAGTTTCCCATGTACATCGTTTGGGGGCAAAACCTTATCCAGTTTTATAACGATGCCTATATAGAACTCCTTGGAGATAAACATCCAAAGGCCCTCGGTTCTACTCCGAGCGTGACCTGGTCTGAATTATGGGAAGAGATTGCTCCTTTGTTTGAACGTGTTTTCAATGGAGAAAATGTACGTTTTGATGATCATCCGATGATGATCAATTACAATGGCCGCATGGTTCAGCGCTATTTTAGTTTTACTTATTGTCCAATTAGAAATGCAGATGGAACAGTTGGGGGAGTGCTCGATACTGTTATCGATACAACCAGTGAGGTTTTGAACAAAAAAGCCTTATCCCGCAACGAAGAAAAATTCAGGATTTTGCTTGAAGCGGCCCCGATGCCATTTTTATCATTGGATAAAAATTGGGTTGTTGATTATATCAATCCGTCGGCATTGGCCTTGATGAAAATGGAAATTGAAGAACTTATTGGTTACACCATTTGGGAAGTTTTTCCAAGCCTGCGCGGAAGTGTTTTTGAAGAAGCCTACCATAAGGCCATGCACCAGGGAGAAAACGCTTCAATCACTGGTTATTTTTCAGATTTTGGAAGATGGTATCAAGTGTGGGCGTATCCTTTTAATCAAGGGATTGCCGTTTCTTTTATTGATATCAATGAAAGTAAAAGGCTGGAGCAAAAACTTAATGAGGCCATCATCGTTCGGGATGACTTTCTTTCTATTTCATCTCACGAGCTCAATACACCACTGACTAGTTTAAAAATTCAATCTCAACTTCTAAAACGCGATATTGTAAGTGGCAATCCTAAAGCTTTTGAAGAGGCTCGTATCAGGCGTTTTTCTGATCATACGGAAAAACAAGTTTCTCGCCTAACTCGTTTGATTGATGACATGTTAGATGTGGCCCGTATTCGTTCAGGCAAATTAACTATTAAAAAAGAAGTTTTTGACCTCGCTCAATTTGTCAAAGAAGTTGTTATCCGAATGGACCCGCATTTTAAAGTGGCAGGACTTGAATATCCTGAATTTAAAATCACAGGCTGCACTCAAGTTGTCGGAGAATGGGATAGCATGCGCATTGAACAGGTCATCAGCAACTTGATCAACAATGCCATTAGCTACGGCGAAGGGAAGCCTATTGCTCTTGCTTTAGAGTGCAAAGGAAACAAAATTATTTTCAGCGTAAAAGATCATGGCATTGGTATTGAGAAATCATCAATGGAGCGCATTTTTGACCGTTTTGAGCGCGCTTCAGAGAAACAACAAACCAAAGGGCTGGGGCTGGGGCTCTACATCGCTAATCAAATCATTGCTGCTCACAACGGAAGGATCTGGGCCGAAAGTACTGTAGGCGAAGGATCAACTTTTTATGTCGAACTTCCCTGGAATCCTCCTACTTAGCAACTGCGGCACTTTCATTGCATTCAATAATTCATGAACATCTCTAACCACATTGGAGGGATATATGAGATTAGTTCAAGAAATTATGACTAAAAATCCAGCGTGCGCGACACCTGAGATGAGCTTAGTTGAAGTCGCACAACTTATGCGTAAATTTGATTGCGGAGAAATCCCTGTGGTCTACAGCCTGTCAGATAAAAAAATGTTGGGAGTGATCACTGACCGCGATATCTGCAACCGCGCTGTTGCCTTGGGGCTCAATCCCTTATCGATGAGTGCGGAAGAGTGTATGTCTTATCCCGCAATCAGTGTAAAAAAGACAACTACAATTGAAGATTGTTGCCAGATCATGCAAGACAATCAGATTCGACGTTTGCCAGTTTTAGATGAAAAAGAAAACTGCTGTGGAATTGTTTCTCTGTCTGATATCGCCCGTTTTTCAGAAGACTACCTGGCGGCTGAAGTGGTAAAAAATATTTCTCAACCTTCAGTCAACAAAACATCCATCTATGTCTCTTATAATATTTGATCCAATACCTAATGACAGTGAGATTGTTTATCTTTAGTCGATTTGGAATGGTATCCAGGTGGATCACTGGCCGGAAAACTTTCCAGACTTGCTTGATCTAACATCTCTTCTTCAGTCATCGCATGATCTTGTGCATTTCTTTTTTCTTCGGGTGTTCTGCCGATATTTTTATACCAAGCTTCTAGTTTTTCACCGATACATTTAATTTCTTCAATGATGTCCACGTTGACCTCCGTCAAAAAATTATACTGCATGAGCTATGCCATTGGCCTACCCCTTGCAATTTGAGGAAAACCAAGGAGGGGTTATGACAAGTGACTTAAGTAACTCAGAACTAAGTGTTGATCATTTCATGATTTCGACTTTTGAGAACCAGTTTCTCTTTATGTTGGTTGGAGAAGAAGGGGCAATTCTCCCATTTCTACTGGGCAATTTGCAAAATAATGATTGAAAGCGAGACTTTCTGAAAAGGGTCATGTTACGCTTTTTAGATGAAAAAAATAACTTTATTGGCCTTTGCAATGCTTTCAACTTTAGCCTTTGGGGAAGAGCTTCTCTATCGTCCAACAGGCACATACTCATACAGCAGGGAAGTGGTCCTTACCAAGAAGCGCACAGCTGAAACCTTAAATCATATCACAACGGAGGGACAAGCGCGCATTAAAGAATTAAAAAAGACCGGCTTTACGTGTATCAGAAAAAGCCAAAAGGAATCAATTTGTCAAAAAACAGAAACAGATTTTCCTTCGACCCCAGATTTCATTCAAAATGCAGTTGATGATTATTTAAAAAAGGCCCAATTTTCTTTTGCTGGTACTGGCGAGCCAACGATTGTTTTTGACGGCGCTAACACTGAATGGCTGGTGTATGAACTGTCTCTTATACACATCTGACGCTGCCGACGAAGGCTTCTGTGT
>CAXHHE010000276.1:0-5063 GCA_964016365.1 uncultured Bacteriovorax sp.
GTGCACAATCGGGCCTTCTTTGTGCTCTAGCAGTTTAGTATTGTTTAGTAAGTAAGAGCAAAGGGCCGGTGTTACAGTAAGAGAGATAACCATTGAAGCTAGTAATGAAATGACGTATGAAATTCCCAGCGGAGCGAAAAGTTTTCCCTCAATTCCACTCATCGCAAATAGTGGAACAAATACCAGGCACACGATAATAGTTGCTATAATAATAGAGTTTCTGACTTCACTGGAAGCTTCAAAAATAACCAGTAGAGTGTTTTTTGGGTGAGCAGCTGCTTTATTTTCTCTTAGACGTCTAAAGACGTTTTCAACGTCAACGATTGCATCATCTACCAGCTCTCCAATTGCAATGGCGAGTCCTCCAAGCGTCATTGTATTAACTGATAGTCCAAAAATTTTAAAAATAATGGCAGTTAACATAAAAGAGAGTGGGATGGCCGTCATGGTGATCATGGTCGTTCTGAAATTTAAGAGAAATAAGAATAGGACAATTAAAACTAAGATAACCCCATCCCTCAGGGCCTCTTTTACGTTGCTGATAGATTTTTCAATGAAATCGGCCTGGCGAAACAGGTTCGGATTAATTTCTGCCCCTTTTGGAATAGTTGTTTTTAACTCATCCAATGCTTTGGCTACTTCTTTAGTCAGGTCGATGGTGCTTGCCCCGGGCTGTTTTTGAATGCTTAAGATAACCGAAGGTTTAGCATTGACGCTGGCATCACCTCGCTTTGCCTGAGGGGCTTCTGTGACTTCTGCAATGTCTTTGACAAGTATTGTTTTTCCTAAATGGACTCCGACAACAGAATTTAAGATATCATTTTTATTTTTAGTGATACCTATATTTCTTATTAAATATTCCTTTCGGTCGATGTTGATAAACCCACCAGTTGTATTTTTACTGATATCAGAGAGGTTGTGCTCGACATCATCAATCGAAAGCTGAAATTTTTGAATTTTTTCTGCGGAAATTAAAATTTGATATTGCCTGACTCCACCACCGATGGAGATAACCTGGGCCACGCCTGGGATACTTAGAAGCCTCGGTCTGATAGTCCAGTCTGCGATCGTTCTTAAGTCCATAGGTGAGAGTGCATTGTCTTTACTGGTTAAACCAACGAGTTGAATTTCACCCATAATAGATGAAATTGGTCCCATTACAGGAGTGATGCCCTTTGGAAGTTTTTCTTTGGCCTGCTCAAGTTTTTCCTGAACGGTTTGTCGATTTTTGTAGATTTCAGTACCCCACGCAAATTCAACATAGATCACACTGAGCCCTACACCAGAACTCGACCTGATTCTTTCAACACCTGGAAGTCCATTAAGAGCAGTCTCGATCGGATAGGTAACTAATGTTTCTACTTCTTCAGGGGCCAGCCCTTCTGCTTCGGTTAAAATATTAACAGTGGGGCGGTTTAAGTCTGGAAAAACGTCAACGGGGAGAGTTGTTAGGATATATCCACCGTAAGAAATCAGTAAAGCAGAGAAAGCCACAACGAATAATCGTTGTGAAAGGGAGAACTTGATTATTTTATCCAACATTAAAAATCCACCTATTTTGAAATGAGCTCGCTAGTATACGAATGGCCTCTTTTAAATGTGACTAATTTAGAAAAGGAAGTGAATTTATTTTAAAAAAGTGAGGGATACTGAATAATTCTTATAATATCTCTGAATGCTTACGCATCCCACCCATCTCTCAAAACTCTAAACATCCTTTTCAGTGCTTCCTTCGAATTCCCAACTTTCATCGCCCTGTAAAACGCATCCAACACAAACCTCGCCACCGCATCCGCCTCAACACTCGTTATCTTTCCCTTAACTTCTTTTTGAATCACCTCAGAAAGCACCACCTCATGCCTCATCCACATCTGCCCCGCATACCTCGAAAGCTCCGGCGTCTCCTCAATCAGCGCCATAAACGCCTTCGCATTCTTCCTATGACTTGCCGGCACCTCACTAATCCTCTCAATCCCGGCCTTCAGAAGAGCATCAAGAATCCCTTGCCCTTTCTTTCTATTTTTCACCGAATCCACTAACCACTGCTCAATCTCAAAGTCCTCATCAAAAACTAGCATCTCCTTCGTCGGAAAGTACTTAAAGAGAGTAGGAATAGAAACTTCCGCCAACTCTGCGATCTCAGCAGTCGTCACATTGTAATAACCCCTTTCTAAAAAGAGTTTCGTTGCCAGGTCAGATATGGCCTTTCTCGTTTTCTGCTTTTTTAGTTGTCTTAATCCCATTTATGTCTCCGTTTTTGTTATGTTAACTTGATTAAATATTTAAGTCACTTAAGTTTTTAGCCGATTTGTGATAAACTTCAGATATTAAATTCCACAGGAGGAATTAATGAATATAGTTATCATCGGCGGAGGCCTTGGCGGTTTGACTCTGGCCCGAGTCCTTTTAATCAACGGAATCAAAGCAACAGTCTACGAAGCAGAAATCTCATTAGGAGCGCGCTCTCAAGGTGGACTTTTAGACATACACGACTACAACGGGCAATTGGCCCTTAAAGATTGCAACCTTTATGAAGAATTCTTAAAGCTCATTATTCCTGGAGCAGACGCTCATCGCATTTTGGATAAAGATGCCAACATTCTTCATGAAGACCAGGATAGGGGGCATGGCACGCGCCCGGAAGTTTATAGAGGTGAGCTTCGCGAGATGCTGATTAACTCTCTTCCTAAAGAGTCTATCCAGTGGGGACATAAACTTTCGAGCGTTAAATCTCTTTCAAACGGAAAACATGAAGTCACTTTCACAAATGGAACCACTGTTGTCAGCGATCTTCTCATTGGCGCTGATGGGGCGTGGTCGAAAGTCAGGGCACTGCTCACTGATGTTGCTCCAGCTTATATCGGGACATCTTTTATTGAGCTCTACCTTTATGACATCGATAACAATCACAAATCTATCGCGAATGTCATTGGCAATGGAACCCTTATGGCATTGGCCCCTGGAAGAGGGATTCTTGGTCATAAAGAGACGAATGGAACATTTCATGCTTATGTGGCCATTAATCAATCGCAGGATTGGATTTCGAAAATCAATTTATCTGAGCCGAAAAGTGCAGCTTTAAAAATTGCAAACGAGTTTGAAGGCTGGGCAAATGACTTAAAGGCTATTATTTTAGAGGGAAAGATATCACCCAATCCGCGAGGCATTTATGCGCTTCCTGTTGGGATAAAGTGGAATCGAGTTCCGGGCGTGACTCTCATTGGTGACTCCGCTCATTTGATGTCGCCGTTTGCTGGTGAAGGGGCGAACCTTGCGCTCTATGATGGGGCAGAGCTTGGGAAGCATATTGTGAAGAATCTCAATAATATTGAAAAGGCACTGGGGGATTTTGAAGAGGAGATGTTTTTAAGAAGTGCTCATTGGGCTTATGAATCAGATAGAAATTCAAATTTATTCTTTAGCGATGAGTCTCCACAAAGCGTGATTAATTTATTTTTAGGACACAAATAATTTTTATCAGTATGTGCTATCTTAGGTGCGCTCCGCTTCATCGATTACCATTTTTTGCAATTGTTGGAATTCTTCATGATCATACTCAGCCTCTTCCATTTCGTTTTTATCCGAAATTAATATATTTCCAACTATTTCAGCTTTTTCTAGGAGTTTTTGCATATTTTGAAAATATGACATGGTATCGAATTCAATTAATACGGAATAAAATTCTAAAGATGTACAAATTGGGTTAAAATTTTCTTTTGTAAATTTATCTTTAAATAATATAATGTAGCGTTTAGAAATAATTAAACGACTTGATGATGATAAGTTAAGGACTGTAAAAACTATTCTAATGACATTCTAGTTTAGTCTTTGAAGGTCGGATAATAAAAAGAGAGTTTGATTTAAAGCTCCCTCTCTCTTTTTTTCTATGTAAATCAATAAGAAATTTTTTACGTTAAGGATGGATTAAATTCTGTAGCTAAAACTTCTCTATATTCAGTTAATAATGGTTCTGTTTCATTCATAAAATATTCTTTAAGATGAAACTTGATTAGTTTTAAATAATCTTCATGAATTTTAATATCGGTGAGCTCAATTGTTGTTGTATTTGTTGCAATTGCAAAAACTCTATCAAGGCGGGCGACTCCTTCGTGCATGGCCGCTTCTTAAGGAAGATGGTTTTTGAGGTAGGAATAATAAATGAGAATACTGAAAATGTTTTATCCTGTAGGTTAGGCTCCCGCTAAAGAGGATGTGCAGGAGATGCAGTATTCATTTCAATCATTATGGCAAAGGATATGTTTTAAAAAGAGAATAAGGTCTTTAGAGTGAAATGCTAAAATGTACTTTGTCGTCTAGATTATTTTAAATCTTGAATTTTATAATTTTTTAATTCACCCAAAAAAGAGCGCGTAGCTTTTTTTAACATCGTCTTTAATTTGCAATGCGGACTTAAAGTACAGTTAGAAGTTTCGGCATTGAAGCAGTCAACGATATCAAATTCCTCTATTTTGGAGACTAGATCGTAAAGTGTATGGTTACCATAAGCTTTATTAAATTCAATTCCACCCTTAGGCCCTAAGGTAGAATTTACGTAACCTAATTCTGAGAGTTGATTAACCGCTACGCTCAAGTGGTTCTTTGAAATATTATACGTGTCCGCGATTTCTTGAATTTTAACCCGCTGATCTTTTTGTTGTAAAAAGATCAACACTCTTAGGCAATAGTCAGTTTTTGTTGTTAGTCGCATATTTTTCTCTTTTTTATTTTACTTTGATATATTTTAAAAGTATTGATATATTTAAAATATATCAATATCAATTAATGAGGGAAGTATGCGAAAATACTGGTGGAGCCTTGTCGGCGTTTTAATTGTTACATTTACTATTTTAGGTTTTTTCGGAAGGGAGGTTTACCGTCAAGCTCCACCCATCTACAGCAAAATAAAAGCAGAAAATGGAGAAATCCTTTACACCAAAAATGATATTTTAGACGGTCAAACAGTTTGGCAATCTATAGGAGGCCAACAGATCGGTTCGATTTGGGGCCATGGTGCTTATCCTGTCTCTTATACACATCTCCGAGCCCACGAGACGCTCAGTTAT
>CAXHHE010000277.1:0-5007 GCA_964016365.1 uncultured Bacteriovorax sp.
GATAACTGAGCGTCTCGTGGGCTCGGAGATGTGTATAAGAGACAGGTATCGGTTACACTATTCAAAAGAATTTAAAAGACCAATTCCAGGTAGACGCTCACGTCTGTATCCTCGGTCACATCCAGCGTGGTGGAAACCCGACGCCAACTGATCGTTTGATTGCTTCGCAAATGGGGCACTCGGCAGTTAAGGCGATCACTAGCGGGCAAAACGCCAGCGCGACCGTGTATATCCACGGTAAAGTTTCACTTGCTCCACTAATTGACTGTTTAAGAAAGAAGAATGAGTTTGACGTCAGCGAAGTCGAGTTACTGACTTCGCTGTCGATTTAAGACTAATTATTGATTAACAGCTTCAACGATTGCATCAACAGCGTCACCGTCTGTTAATGTTTCATCTACTTTTTGTAGTTCACTGATTGCCGATCTTAGAGAAAGAGTCACAGTTCCGTTTTGGTAGAACTGTTGAGCATCGTTATTAACAACTTCTTGCACTTGCTTTCTCATAGCTTCATCAGCAGTTTCAACAAGTGAAAGAATCGATTTTTTCATAAAAACTCCTGAACTGTTGTGTGTTTGTCCAAACTACATTTCTCAGTAATTTTTTACAGGCCTCTAGTAGGGCTAAAAAGGCTCAATTCCTGCTCAAAGACTCAAAAAGTCCCTCTATGGGAAGATGATATTGGTCATCTAAGACTTGCACGTTACCGGGCGCGATAATTTTGAGCATTTGATTCTCTTCTAATTTAAACATGTCACGCAAAAACTCTTGCACAGTAGAAGTCAGAACAAGCGGTGAAACTTCGCCTTCCACTGAAATTTTCCCTGCTGCAAAACAGTCCTCCAGGTGCCCCAATGGCAAATGCCCGGTCAGGCTCCAGAGCATCAGGAGTAAAGGTAGCTCTAAGTACCTATACTCTTCTTCTTTAAACTTTTTTCCTTCAACTTCGCCTTCTATGCATAAAACAAAACGCTTTAACGGGAACTTGAGTTTCCTCTCGCGTGAGAGATAAATAAATTTTTCTTTCACTCCTCGGGAATGTTTTCCCAACCCTACTATTTCGATACCTGGAATCCCGTTTGAAGCGTAGCCAAAGATATCCACCGGACACAAAACTCCCCCGTACGGGTAAATGCTTTTCGTTCTCATGTTCATAAAAATCTCCTGCGCTCCCCCTTGCAAAAGAAGCTCAGGCAGATCATTCTTAATTACCAAAATTTAATAGAAAAAATGCCTGAAAAAATCAATTTTTGAAAGGTATGGGATTTAAGGAATACGCTATGAGTTCACAAAAAGACGTGAGAATTGAACATGACCTTCTAGGAGACCTGGCAGTGCCAGCGGATGCCTATTATGGAATTCACACTCAACGTGCGATTGAGAACTTTAAAATTTCCGACAGCCAAATCGGTCACAATCACATCATGGTTAAATCTCTGGCGATTACTAAAAAGGCCTGCGCTCTGGCAAACGGTGAAATCGGAACAATCGATGCAAAGGTTGCAGAGATCATTGCGCGCGCTTGTGATGAAATTATTATTCACGGCCGCTGTATGGATCAATTTCCTTCAGACATCTACCAAGGTGGAGCTGGAACCTCTGTCAACATGAACGCCAATGAAGTTATCGCCAACCTTGCCCTGGAACTTCTAGGCGAGAAAAAAGGAAGCTACCATATCATTCACCCGAATGATCACGTCAATAAATGCCAGTCGACAAACGATGCTTATCCAACAGCTTTCAGGATTGCCCTTTACAGACACATCACTCTGTTGATCGAAGCGCTCGAATCTCTTTGCTCTTCATTTGCTCACAAAGCAGAAGAGTTTAAGCCTATTTTAAAAATGGGCCGTACTCAACTTCAAGACGCTGTTCCAATGTCACTAGGGCAAGAGTTCAACGCTTATGCCACTCTCCTAAAAGAGGAAGTGAAACTGATCTCAAAACTAAAAGATTTAATTCTTGAAGTAAACTTAGGTGCCACTGCAATTGGTACTGGTATTAACGCTCCAGAGGGATACTCTCGAGTGGCCGTAAAAAAGCTGGCAGAAATCACAGGACTTGAATACACCGTTTCAGAAGATCTTATTGAGGCCACATCTGACTGTGGAGCTTACGTGATGATCTCTGGCGCTCTCAAAAGAACGGCCGTGAAACTTTCTAAAATCTGCAACGACCTTCGCCTGCTTTCAAGTGGTCCTCGTGCAGGATTAAAAGAAATCAACCTTCCAGAACTTCAAGCTGGATCAAGTATCATGCCTGCCAAGGTCAACCCGGTTATCCCGGAAGTTGTAAACCAGGTGTGTTTCAAAGTTATTGGAAACGACCTAACTGTGACCATGGCATCAGAAGCAGGACAACTGCAGTTGAACGTAATGGAACCAGTGATTGCGTCTTCACTGTTTGAATCAATCAACCTTTTAGAAAACGCTTCATACAACCTGAAATTTAAATGCATCGATGGCATTACAGCGAACCCTGATATCTGTAAGAACAACGTTATGAACAGCATTGCTATCGTAACTTTCTTAGACCCGATTCTAGGACACGAAAAGTGTGACCTGATTGGAAAAGAGTGTGCGAAGACTGGCAAAACTGTGAGTGAAGTTGTTTTAGAAAATAAACTTCTGACTCAAGAGCAGTTAGACCAGATTTTCTCTACAGAAAACATGCTGAATCCAAAATACATCGGGAAAAACTTTAAGGCGCACTAGAAACCTAGTGGTCGCCTCCCAAAGTCTCGCCCATCGGTCTTGAATAATAACAGTTGATATTTTTCTCTAGCATCGAGAAATGAGCGACATCGAGTCTATTGGCGTAGATTTTCTTTAATTCATCACAGCCTTTCTTAGGATCAAAACAGTATTTCAAATCGCGTTCATCACACGATACAGAAATCATGACACTTTCACTGTGCTCACATTTAACCATCTTGGTTTTTTCATCGACGATCGCACGCGAGAGAGTTTTATCCAGCGGGAATTTATTAAGGCAAAAATCAATCGCCTGATAGACCTTACCCATGCAATCAATTTCACTCATGGACTTGGCCTCAATGAGCTCAAAATTTTTAGCGCCTAATTTCTCGCAGACTTCGCGAAAAGGATATTCATCATAGCGCGCTTTGGAAGTTTCATGTTTTAAGACAGCGGCAAAGCTGCTTAGAGAAAGAAGGAGAAAAAAAAGTGTGATTATGGTCTTCATAGGGGAAATTATATCGCCAATTTCCCCTATGAAGAAAAAAATTATCTTACGATTTCAATCTTGTCAGCAAGTGTCCCATCAGCGTTTCTTAAAACTTTGATAGTAATTGATTTTTTTACTTGGATTGGGTTCATCGCCTCAGCGTCGTCAAAACTGTCCTGAATGTAGTTAATAACGATAACGTCCTTTGCCAGGAAAACGATTCTCTTTACTTCATACATCATCTCATCAAGTTCAAAAACTTTTGAATCCTGGTAACCTGTATTTAGAACTAAAATCATACGAGTTGCATTCATTCCATCTCCGGCCAGGATTTCTACAACCTTTGCCTGAAGCTCCGATGTCACTGAGTATGTTTGTTGAACACCGATAACCAGGTCCAGGATTTTTAGCCCTGAAGCGTTTGAAGCTTCGATAGAATCGTTTGCAAATGAAACTGCACTAAAAGCAAGAGCGATAGCGAGAATGAATGATTTCATATAATGACTCCTAAAAAATTTTTAGGCAAACTATCATAAATAAAAATCAGGTGTGGGTTTGTGAAGATTTTACAGCAAAAAAAAGGGCTTCCCGAAAGAAGCCCTTGATTAGATAACCTAAGTAAGATCGTAAAGCCTTTGAAAGACTACGACGGCCATAGCCCTCTAAGCTTCATAGCTTTTTCAAGACGTCTGATAGCTGCAACAAGAGCCGCTGACTTCATGTTACAGTTGTACTCTTTTGAAACAGAGTAAACGTTCTCGAAAGCATCTTTCATGATTGAGTGAAGACGCTTGTTAACTTCGTCTAGATCCCAGAAGAAAGACTGAAGACCTTGTACCCATTCAAAGTAAGATACGATTACCCCACCAGCGTTACATAGAACGTCTGGGATAAGGAATGCACCTTTCTCAGTTACGATATCAATAGCTTCTTTCGTTAAAGGTCCGTTAGCACCTTCAGCGATGATTTTTGCTTTTACTACGTGAGCGTTGTCTTTAGTGATAACACCGTCGATAGCAGCTGGGATAAGTACATCTACGTTAAGAGCGAATAGCTCGTCGTTTGTGATGTGTTTTGTTCCTGGCATACCTTTTAGAACTTTGTTTTCCTTTACCCACTTCTCACATTTTTCAATGTCTAATCCGTTTGGATCGTAAACACCACCAGACACGTCTGATACTGCTACGATTTTTGCACCTTGAGCGCGTAGGTCGTTAGCAGCTGGGATAGCTACTTTACCGAAACCGTGGATAGCAACAGTTGTATTTTGGTTGATTGTCATACCGATCTTTTCAGCAGCGAAGTTTACACAGAATGCAACCCCTTTACCTGTAGATTCAGCACGTCCTTTTGATCCACCGATTTCAATTGGCTTACCAGTAACGACTGCGCCATCAGTGTATCCTTTGATTTGAGAGTATGTATCCATGAACCAACCCATAGTCTGTCCATCAGTTCCGATATCTGGAGCTGGGATGTCTACGTGAGGTCCGATGATCATGTTGATTTCAGTCGCGTAACGACGAGTTAGCGCTTGAAGCTCTTGACGAGAAAGTTGTGTTGGATCAACACAGATACCACCTTTTGCTCCACCGTATGGAAGACCAACAAGGGCACACTTAAATGTCATAAGCATTGCCAGACCGGCAGTTTCAGAAAGGTCTACACCTGGATGGTAACGAATCCCACCTTTACCAGGACCTAGAGATAAGTTGTGCTGAACTCTGTATCCGATGAACGTTTTAACTGTTCCGTCGTCAAGACGAATAGGCACCTGTCTCTTATACACATCTCCGAGCCCACGAGACGCTCAGTTATCTC
>CAXHHE010000278.1:0-4990 GCA_964016365.1 uncultured Bacteriovorax sp.
AACTGAGCGTCTCGTGGGCTCGGAGATGTGTATAAGAGACAGCCCTTCGGTCGGTCTTTTGCGCCTGCTTTTAATTAAAGAACACGAGCTCTATGATTTAAGTTTAAGCGGGGTCGATGCCAGTATGCGACCTTTTAAGATGGGCTATATTAACGAATTCCAAAAACAAGTCCCGCGCATGTTTATCCAATACCTGGCCGGATTGCAAAGTGAGCTGGCGACACCAGACTGTTTGGAAAAGGCCATCCCTGAGCTTTCTGGCTTCAGCGAAAAAATCAAATACCTGGAAGAGGAACTCTCTACTCACCAGTTGATCACACAGAAAAATAAAATTGAAACGGTTTTTAATAAACTTAAGAATTTTGATTCGATCAAAAAGAACTGCGCGATCATCGCTAAAAAAAGATTAAACGCTCTGAAGAAAAAACAAAATTCCCAACTTTGATTTCCAAAAGTCAGTTAGTGCAGACAGAAGCCCACTGACTGTTTTTTCATTGGTAGAATTGATTTTCACGCTGACATGAAAACCCTCGATGTTGACGAGTTCAATGCTGAATTGATCAACGATCCCCTCGCGCTTCATCCATTCATCTTTTAACTCATCCAGCTTAATCAAAAGTGGTCCCGGATAGTGGCCGGCGATTTTAATCCAGTTGCCATCTTTATCAAAACGAGACCTCGAGTGATCGAGTCCTTTGATCATCCCGTGGGCATTTCTGGTTTCTTCAATCAACGACAGAATCGGCCCTCTACAACTGCCACAAGCGCTCGTGGCCATCGTTTCTTGTAATAGAGTTTTTAATTCAAAGTCGCGGTTGTTAAGAACTTTCTGAACGATGTCTCTTTTAGTGACAGAAAAGCAGAGGCATAAAAGATCACGGTCTTCCTTAAAGAAGCGCGACTCTCCCATATAAGAGGCAATGGCCTCACGTAAAAGCCATAGCCCGGTAGAAGTCACGGCCTTATGGTCATTATTCAATCTGGTCTCAAACATAAGCGAAGCACGGTTGATATCTTTGGCCTCTTCCAGAGTTTTTCCTAAGACGAGTGCCTTGAGCTCTTCCATTTCTGCTTTATATAAAGAAGCGCGAGGTCCATCGAAATGGAACTCTTTGATGATATCGCGTTTAGAATCGATATCTAAAAAAAGGCCGATGTCTTTAGTGGTGGCCTTCGCATTAAAGAAAGCCGTCGATTCCATCATGGCCAGTTTTTCGGCTCATCAGATCTGAGAGTCAGAATCTCAAATCCGTCTGGTGTCACCAGAATTGTATGTTCAAACTGTGCTGACCATTTTTTATCTCTAGTCACAACAGTCCACCCATCTTTTAGCACGCGACCTTCTTTTTTCCCCAGGTTGATCATGGGTTCAATGGTGAAAGTCATCCCCGGCTTCATTTCCGGGCCAGTTCCTTTTTTACCAACGTGAACAACTTGAGGAGCCTCGTGGAAGTCGCGACCGATTCCATGCCCACAGTAGTCTTCAACAACAGAGTAGCCATGGGAGTGAGCGATCTCTTGAATAACGGCTCCAATATCACCGATGCGTCCGCCTGGGCGAACGGTCTTAATCCCTTCTCTCGTGCACTCATAAGTGACGTCGACTAGCTTCTTAACTTCCGGAGAAACATTTCCAACTAAGAACGTCTTGTTCGTGTCCCCGTGAAATTTATTAAGGTAGGTTGTGACGTCGATATTTAAGATGTCCCCATCTTTAAGGATTTCGTCTTTTCTCGGAATTCCGTGACAGATCACTTCATTGATTGAAGTACAAACGGACTTAGGAAAGCCATGGTAGTTAAGGCAAGATGGGTAGGCCCCATTGTTGACGATAAAATCATGACAAAGCTTATCTAATTCCTCGGTGCTGACCCCTGGAACCACGAAAGGCCCAATATACTCAAGGGTTTGTGCCGCTAAGCGACCAGTGGCCCTCATTAGTTCAATTTCTCGTGAAGATTTAATAGTAATCATAGCAATATCCAAAAAAATAAGCTTACATAGTAAGGAGTCTAAAGAATTTACACTCTCACCTACTTTGCATTGTGTCAACAGCTGCAGGTGATACACTTTTACCCGAAATCCCAATGGAGTGAGAATGAGGGCAATCAGCTTAGTTATACTAACAGTCGCTATGCTTTACAATGTTAAAGTACAGGCTTCCACTGATGAATTTAACATCAGGCCAGCTCCTATGTCTGAAATCGACAAGGCGGCCCATCTGGATGATGGTCACCTGGAAATTTCCGGCATTCATCAACTGGAAAACTTTGATCTGGAAATAGATCATATTGAGCTTAAGAAGAAAAACCCGCTTAAGGATATTGATGAGAACCTGATTCATTATACAGAACTGATGCATATCTTTGACCGCTTCAGAGTCTACAATGTTGAGTTATCACTCAAGTTTTTAGAAAAGATTCAAAAGAACAACACTTTCTCAGGCGATGACCTTTATTTAATCAAACGCACTTTTGATGTCTTTTATAAAATCAATTCCAAGATGATGGAGTTCGGCGATCTTTACCAATTTAAAGCGTCGACCATGTCTAAAACTTTTTCTTCACCTGAAGTCAAACTTCCAATGGTGAAAGCGCATCTTATCTGGCTTTCTTCAAACCTGATGGTCATCGATAATATGCAGGAAGTTCACAAAATTCTTTATCAGGAAGACGGCGGCCTAAGACGCATTATCAAGAATACCATCGGCGACAAAAAAATCGATGCCGAGGGTGAAAAGAAATTAAAGAGCTTAACTGAGCAGATTAACCGCGCAGTGGAAACTGTAGAAAACAGCAAGTTCTCCCAGCAAGTCAACTTAGTGCGCTCAATCGTGGGCGATCTTAGAATTGCCCTGGCAAAAGACAATAATGCCCTTGGTTTATTAGATGAAATCATGAGCAACCGCTCATCTATTGAAATCTCTCAGGGAAGACGTGAGTTTAAACTTTCGGCCTTTGGATTAAACGATGCCATTATCGGCTTCTTTAACAAGATCACCAATTTCCTAAGTGGATTCTTCGGCAATATCGCAGGCAGTATTCACTGGAGAAAGGGATACCTTTACGAAAATCAGAGTGCTCTGGATATTGCAACTAAGAGTCTTAGACCAATGGACATCATCTTAGAAAAGAGCCCGTTTGTCTTAACTGATAAACTGATCCCGGGACACTACGGCCACGTTGCGCTTTACCTCGGCACAAAAGCTCAGCTGGATGAAATCGGAATGTGGAATCACCCATCGATTGTTCCTTACCAGGAAGACATTGAAAAAGGAAAAACGATCCTGGAAGCTGTTCGCCCGGGTGTTCGCTTAAACACAATTAAAGAATTTATGAATATCGATGAGTTCACAGTCGTGAGAAAACTCGATGGCCTTATGTCGCCGATTCAAATCTCGGAACAGATCACTCGCGGTCTGGACCAGATGGGAAAAAGTTATGACTTCAACTTCGATATCTCGACTCTCGATAAAATCGTTTGTTCCGAGCTTATTTACATCGTTTTTGGCCACGTAAACTGGCCGACACGCTACCGTATTGGAAGACCGACGATCACTCCTGACGATATTGGAGAAGTGCTTTTCCAAAAGAATACCCGATTTAAGATGACTGATTACATGCTTTCGACTCAGCGTCATAGAATTGAAATGGAAAACATTGGTCACCTGGCCGATATCTACGAATACGAAATGAGAGCTTCTAACGGGGAAGAGATCAAGGATCCTCAAGATCCTACGAATAGCTTCTGGAAAAAAGAGACAAAGTGCTATATGGTTTCAGAGTCAAATGAACCAGGCCCGATGCGTGAACAGGCCCCTAAAGTTCGTCAGTGTAAGACGACCTATAAAGAATATTATTATGAAGAAGTGGGAATCTAAATTAACGATTAAAAGAACAAGTACATCGCCTTACTTCTCGAGTGCCTTTAACCAACACGAAATTGAATCTTTAAATCCATACGTCGACATGCTCCCGAGTGATTCGGGAGCTGCCACGGACATGCTTATCACTAACACGCATACAAATTTCGATCTTCTAAGTGGCGAGCAAGTCGACAAACTTAAACTTGTCCTGCACCCGAACTCTGGTTACGACAATATCCCGGTGGATTTTGTCAAAGGCTCAAAGGCCCCGATCATTATCGGCAGCACCATCCGTGCCCAGGCCGTCTCACAATACATCTTAAGCGCCCTTTTAAATCACTTTTCTCCTATTCCTCAGCAACCGTTCTGGGATGTGGATAGAAAATGGCCCAGACGCCTTATTTCTGATTTAAAAGTGACATTGATTGGTTACGGTCATATCGGAAAAATCTTAAATGCAACTCTTGCCCCCATGGTAAAAGAACTCTCAATTTATGACCCGTTTGAAAACTTCACTCAACTCAATCATAAAAACTCCGATGTCGTCATCCTGGCCTGTGGACTAAATGTCAAAAGCCGCCACATGATCGACAAGAATTTTTTAAACGCTATTCGCGAAGACGCTCTCATCATCAATGCTGCCCGCGGAGAACTGGTAAAGACTCAGGACTTAGTGAATTTTCTTTCGGCCAACGATGAAGCCTTTGCCGTTTTAGATGTTTTTGAAAAAGAACCTGCAGACTTTGGCCTTTTTAGAAATCTAAAAAATATTAAACATACTTCGCACATTGCCGGTGTTTTTAAACACATCGACCAACACACTATTAACTTTGAAGTCGAAGTGATTAAAAACTTTTTTGAACTGACAGACTTCGATTTTAAAAACAAATACCAAAAGATGATTTTACAAAACAGGCTTTCCCCTTCCATAGGACTTATATGAGTACGCCATCAAGAGCTGAATTCCTTGCCAAAACCAAACACTACCTGGTGCCACCAGGAGAAGGTGTCTTCACCGTTCACACGGCAAGTGACAAAAGAGAAAACCTACAGAGAAAACTCTTTGGCCCGGACGCTGTTAAAGCTGTCTCTTATACACATCTCCGAGCCCACGAGACGCTCAGT
>CAXHHE010000279.1:0-4971 GCA_964016365.1 uncultured Bacteriovorax sp.
AGATAACTGAGCGTCTCGTGGGCTCGGAGATGTGTATAAGAGACAGGGGTTCATTGAAGGCATGATGTAGATTTGAACGCGGTCAAGAAGGTTGGTGATTTGCGGATCCTTTCCGTAATTCATTGCCAGGTCTTTAACTAGTCTTACCATCATTTCACGTCCGACGATTTCATCTCCGTGCATGTTTGCGATGTATTTAAACTCCGGGCGCTCGTCGTTAACATTGACGTTGCTTGAGAGTTTTATCACCCATAGGTCGCGGTTCTTGATACTTTTTCCGATTGAGAACATGCGGGCGATTTCAGGATATTTTGAAACGACACCTTTAAGTTCTTTTTCGATTTCTTCCGGAGTCGGGTATTGCCCCTTCGCCTTCTGTGCACCTGCTGCGATTTTCATCGAGAAGTGTGGGATGTTGTTTGTGACCAGAAACTGCTTTAGTCCTTTCGGCCCGTAAAGTTCAAATCCACCTTTTTCAATGTGATCAATGGTTAACTCTGGCCTTGATTTTAAAAGTTCGAAAATGTGCTGGTCAGAGCTTTGGATGTAAAAAGATTCTTCGACAATTTTTGCCTGTGATGTTGAAAGGCACAGGAAGGCCACAAAAGAAACTGTAAGAGCAGTAAGCGTTTTTTTCATTCATCTCATCCTTGAGAAATTATGTATTGAAAGAAAGCTTACTCCTCCGGATATGACTTTCCCAACGAAAGAATGAAGTGTTGGATTTATTAAGATTATATGACTTAAAAGATCAGGCATAGTTCCTTGACCATAATGACCCTTCAAGGTAAATTTTTAAGGCTTAAAACTCGAAGGAACTTACTATGTTAACGCGTTACTTATCAATTATTTTTCTCTCACTTTTAACTATCACTGCCCAGGCTCAAATACCGACGTCAGTAGTGAGAGACGTTATTGAAAAAACCAAGCCAGCTAAGAAGGAAGCGCTCCCGGAAGAAAATTCACAGGCCTATTTAAAATATGAAGAGCTGGAAAAACTTAAAAACCCTCAAGAGACCATGCGCACTTTTGTCGAGGCCATGGATGAGGTTAAAAAAGGCAATGGTCAGTCCCGCGCTTATTTTGATCAAGCGGTAAGAACATTTAACCTTTCAAAGGTCGATGAAAACCTAAGAGAGAAGACGGGAAGGAAGGCCGCTGAAAAGCTCATTAATACTCTCGATCGCATTACGAAAGTAGATTTCACACACATTCCAGTCGATCCCAATGGAACGAAATGGTACTTCCGAAAACAATCAATCACTGAAGACAACCAGGTGATCGAAGCAGAAATCGCGATTGAAAAAAATATTGATGGGGCATGGAGATTTACACCTGAGACGGTAAACACTATTGGGGCCCTGTATAATTCAGTTTCTCACTTACCAGTTGTGGCCGGTGTTGTGGAATACAAAAACTGGAAAACGAGGCTCAAAGATCACATGCCAGCATGGACCAGTGAAGAGCTTCTCATGTTTACCAAAGGACAGTGGCTTGGTTTTCTGGCCATTTTTGTAGTGGCGATTCTTGCCCTTAGCCTGATTCGTTTCCTGACGACTCTTTATATCCGCGACCTGGTGAAAAAAGAATCGCTGGATTTTAAAGAAAAAGACCAATACAAATCGACTCTTTCATTTGGGCTTCTGGCCTTTTCACTAGTGTGTATGGCCGGTGTGAAGACGATGGAGCTCGACACTGAGACTTATGATGTTTTAGTGCGCGCTTTTTATATCCTGATTGCTCTATCTTCTGTCTGGTCTTCAGTGAAGATTGTCGACATTATCAGCATGCACTTTGCAAAAATCGCTAAAGACACTGCTAATAAGTTTGATGATGTCCTCGTGCCAATGCTTTCTAAGACCGCCAAGGTTTTAGTTGTGGCATTCGGGACTATTCTGGTGGCCCATAGTTTAACCTTCGATATCGGCAGCATCCTTGCCGGGCTTGGGATCGGGGGGGTGGCCGTTGCCCTTGCTGCTAAAGACACAATCTCGAATCTCTTTGGATCAGTTACCGTCATTATGGATAGACCATTTTTAATTGGAGACTATGTCATCCTGGATAAAGGTCTTGAAGGAACAGTAGAAGAAGTAGGTTTTAGAAGTACGCGCATCAGGACTCCGCTGCAGTCCCTTGTGAGTCTTCCCAATAACGTTCTTGCAAACATGGCCATTGATAACTACGGCATGAGAGGCATGAGACGTTACAGGACTTTTTTGGTGATGGATTTATCTAACCCGATGGAGAAGCTGGAAGAGTACTGTGAGCGCTTAAGATATATCTGTCAGATTCACCAATTGATTGAGACATCTAATGCTCAAATTTACATCAACGAAATCACTGATAAATCAGTAAACATTCTGGTTAACGTTTTCTTTAAAACGAGAGAAGGAAGTGTTGAGCTTGATGAGAGACATAAGTTTATTGTGGAAGTTCTAAAGATTGCCAAAGAAATGGACGTGAAGTTTGTTTCAACGAGTACGACTCTGATGATGAATCAGAATGCAGGATTACCAAAGGTCGAAGCAGCTAAGCCCGACAGTCTTCTATAAGAAGTTTGCCGGGCCTGGCGTTTAATAATTACTTAACTGGTACTTCGTGTTCGCCGTAAAGTTGGCCATCGATGATTGAGAATCCATCTGGGTGGCTTCCGTGTGGATCGAAGTGAGTCCAGTGAACCATTCCGTCACCAACTCTTAAGAATTCACCACAAACAGAAATCTTTTTACCAACCACTAGAGGAATTCTTCCGAAGTCCAGGTTGCTTACGATTTGAAGTTCGATGTCTTTATCAACTTTGATAAAGAATTTTTGGTGTGGAAGACCTGAGTGATCTTCGCTTTTAATTTCGCTGATGATACCCGCTACATAAACCTGAGGCTTATTTGCGCGACGGTTACCCATAATTGATCTTAACTGGCTTACGTCAGTTTTTAGGATTTCTCCGTTTCTGTTTCTACAGTCAGGAAGAAATTCAGATGCAGATGCAGCGATTGAGAGAACTAGAGTCAAGCCCACTAGAAGTGCTTTCATGAAACCTCACTAAAAAAATTTGTCATTAAAATACGTGAACCATGATCAGGGCGTCTAGTTCTTTATCAGTTTTCTAATACCTTTTAAGTCTTTTCCCAGGCCCTGTAAATAAGCGTTGTATCTTAAAGTTATTTTTTGGTCAGGACCCGGGGTTTCACTTGCCACAATCTTATTATAGCTTTCCTGATTTACAGGGAAGGCCGTCACTAAGAGTTCTTTATTTAGCTTTTTGCTGATGGTTGAATAGATGAGAAGGTAGTCGTTTTCTTCCCCAGCTTTCTTTCTTGGAAGCTTCACCAGTGTGGTCACCAGAGTGTATTCCGGCAGGATTTCTTCTACGCGAGTGACGTCTAGTTTTGAGTAATCAAAAGTGAAGACTTCGTTGGCCACATTTTTTAACAGGCTCAGTTGAGTCTTATCTTTGAAGGCCAGTGAGCCGGCAAAGAAAGTGATATTGGAAAACATTCCCCCTTCAATCGCTTCAGGTGAAAGACTGTTGGCCTCCATATTAAAAGCAAAATTTAAAGTAGGAGCAATCCATCTCTTTCTTTTGTAACCATAGGGAGTGTTGATCACGCTAAAGAGATACCCGTAAGTGTGGATGATTCCCGCGTGAACGATGTTGTTGTCGTTTTTAATATTAAAGCGGCCCTGAAGCTCACCGATGATTTTTGGATCGACGATGATTTTCTTAGCTCCTGAATCGAAGTTATAACTTTGACCCCAAAACATTGGAAGGTATGGGTCTTTGGCATCAGTGATAATTTGGTTGTAGAGAGCAGGGTGGTTTTCTTCAAGGACATCAAAGAATGATTCTTTTTCTTCAATCGCTTCCATAGAGAGTTCATTCCAGAATTGGTCTTCGCCCGGCGTGTGCGCTGAGATGTTTCTAGTGCTTTTAGGTTGAGAAGGAGAGTGAGAACAAGACAGAGTGATTAAAAGAACGGCAATAAGAAGAAGAGTTTTTTTCATGTTATTGAGCCTCGTAAAGTTTTGTGTAACCTTATCATTTGGGTGGCGAAAAAACCTCAAAAAATGGGCATTTTAAGTGATAAAAAGTTCGTACTATTTTTCATTAACTTAGCGTTTTCTGAGGCAGCCCCAATAAAATTTTAGAATTTCCCCAATGACTCCTATAATGACCTCATCGCATCTGCCACCCAAACCATCAGGCAGGTCAGCGATAGGAGTTAAGTCTATGCATATGACAAATGAAAACAGTGAGACACCAAACGGCTACTCATTCTGGAGTGCCTGTATCGCAATGGTGACATTCTTTGCGATTGCGGATGTGTTGACTGGAGGTCTAGTGAGAGAGTCTGTCGTGAGGAATCAGGCAGAATATGCAGTGACGTTTGCCTTTGTGATTGCCACTCTTGGAGTTAAGGCCCTAGAGTCTCCGCCTGGGCTGAAGTTCGTTCGCGCGTGCTCACGCCACAAATTATGACGACTGCATGAAAATTTCAGGGATGTTTAAAGGGCTGCTTAAAGGACAGCCCTTTTTTTTTGTATTGAGTGAAAATGGTTTCTGAATGCCATCTACGTCGTTGCCTCGGCGTTGTGGCGTGCATTGTCCTGACGTACGTCTCCTTCCTCACTTACTCGGCGCCTAGTATCTGGCATCCATAAACCATTTTAAGGATTATGGGGGGAGTGCTATCTAAGTTTAATTAGGGCCTGGCTCGCAAGGGCGGCTGAAGTCATTTTATAAAGCAGGCGCATGCCTACGTTTGCGTCCCATTCGTCGGCCTTGTCTTTTGGTGATGGGGCCACTTCAACCAGGTCAAATCCAACGAGAGTGCGCTTAGATCTGATAAGTTCATTGATGATGAAGACGACCTCTGAGTAATCAAGGCCGCCGGGAACTGGGGTTCCTGTGTGTGGGCAGTATCTCTGTCTCTTATACACATCTCCGAGCCCACGAGACGCTCAGTTATC
>CAXHHE010000280.1:0-4953 GCA_964016365.1 uncultured Bacteriovorax sp.
ACAGGGTAAAATTGTTATGCTTGAATCTTAAGCACTTGCCCCAAAACACGTATTTTCAAGCAGATGCCCTATCGCTTTCGATTCTCAAAACTAACTAAATCGCATTAGAAATCTATGCTAAGATTTTTAAAGACAGTTCCTAGTCCTCAAGAGATGGCCTATTCATGAATAGGAAATCACAATAATTACTCTGTCATTTATACTAGAAATATAATGGATTATTTTTCAGTTAAGAGTAACTGGGTCTGCTCTTCATCTCAAAATCACTTTCAATGATTTTTTTTGTTCGAGCGACGGCATAGATAACTTCACTATGATCGCGATTTAAAATTTCAGCAAATTTAATGATAAAAAACTGAATATCATCAGAGCGGTAAAGAACTTACTTGTCTTTTATTACGTCTAAGGCCAAATCACTACTCATCTCATCGATTTAATGAACTAGGCCAGAAGATAATTCCCCTTTAAATCTCTCATCGCAATCAATGAAATCATATGCAAATCATGAACCCTATAATCAAAATTCAAAAACCGATCAGAGTTTAAAGACAAAAGATGAAAGTTCAATTGAATTACTCCTTCGGAGGAATTCCAAATGAGCATTTACCTAAATCACCTTTTCTGAAATCTTGAAGAATGATTTTATAAACTCGTTCTAAATCAAGAACACCTTTTTGTTTTAAGCACCCACGAAGAACTGCTATTTTTTCAATCACCCTTCTACACTCATTTCAAGACTTGTGAGTTTATAGCGTTCCTTAAATTCTTTTGAGTTTAAAGATTTAAAGTGCTCTACTAAAAATTTAGCAGGTAACTCGCCCCCTACGACATCATCGGGAATGGCATTAAGAGCACTCAACCAAAGTCCATGCTCTTCTTTAGCAAATGAAGGCGGCATAACTCCTGGAGTGTCGAGCAGATCGAGATCTTTGTCGATAACAATTAACTGTTGAACTTGAGTCTGGCCTGGTTTATCCGCTACTTTTACAGCAGCTCTTCCGGCCAATTGATTAATGATGGTCGATTTACCAGTGTTCGGAAGACCAATAATCATTAAGCGCATTTTTTGTTTTGGATTAATTTCTTCTGGATTACTTTGCCTGCGCTTTTCCATGACAATACTTTTGGCCATCGTCATAACTTTTTTCATTTGTCCGCGATCAAAACAATCGATGAAAATAAATGGGACTTCCTGTTTTTTAAACCAGGCCTCCCATTGATTCATCATGTTTGGATGAGCAAGGTTTGCTTTATTAAGAATAATTAATCGGCTCTTCTGTCTAAGAGTGCTTTCTAAGTTTTGATTTCCCGACGCTAAAGGCGCTCTCGCGTCTCTAACTTCAAAAACAATATCCACCGTCTGAAGCTTCTCTCTAATTTCTCTGATTGCTCGGGCCATGTGACCTGGGTACCAGTTAAAACCGCGCGGCTTTACCTCATCAGGAGTAAGCTCTATTTCATCAGTAAGTTTTGTTGGTTTATTGTTTTTCATAAGTAATTCTTTTATCATTTATAAATCGCTTTTCAAATATCAGGATGCACTTTCAAAATGACTAATTTATGCCTAGATGCCTGTAATGAGTTCCATGCCCATGGCTTCAAAAAAGACATTGATCCAACTTCTTTAAAGGAAAGCTTCAATATCGTAAAACAGCCTGATGGAAAATGGTTTAAAAGTACAAAACCAAGCCTACACGAACAGGCCGTTCTTACTTTGCTAGACCTAGGTCTCATGCCAGCTCTCAAAAAACTCACAGACCAAATCGACGAACTCGATAAGGAAATGAGAAAAGAAGGCGGTAGGATTTTTATCAGCGAATACCTGGTTTATAAAATAAAAAAAGGAGCTCAAACTCCCCTAATCGTTTTTGAAAATACTGAAAAGATTGATGGAAAATACCGCAAGCTTTGTGATGAAATCATTGAGCAAGGAATTGAAAGAGACCGCTATAGAACTGAAGAGACTTATCTGCTCACAAAGTCTCCCGGGAATGAATGGTCAGTGACTACCAGTCATGAAAACCACAGTGGAGAAAAAATTGTTTTAGATTTTAAAAAAATGCCCCTGTTAAAAACGATGGCCTCAAAAATCGGCAAAATAGATCCTAAGTTCCAAACGAATGGTGGCCGAATTTTCATCACACCTACTCGCATTTATCGCTTAAATAACAAAATCGAAGTCCTCTTAAAAATTGTCTAATACATAAACACCTGTATTCTTCCGAGCTACCTAATCAGCTGATTTCCCACCTGATTCTGTTACCATTTTCCGTGCTATATCATCTCCAATTTAAACCTTTAAAGGGTATATTTATGAAAAAAAATGAAGCGCCACTTTTCATTCCTTCTTATCGTTGGATTTGTCATTTCAGGTCCTGCCCATAATGGACCGCTAAAAGACTATTTTACTTATGGCCTTTAGTGCTTCCATCCATATTTTGCCGTGAGCATTTAAAACGCGTGATCCCCTCAGGTCTGGTCTTGAGGTGCTTGAGGTGCCCTAAGTTATTGGCACGCACTCGCCAACGCTTAAAATCCTTTAGAGAAAGCATCTTTCTCATGCTTTTGACGGCTTCATTTGGTGTGAGATTATATTGATGTAAGATCGCCTCAAAAGGCGTTCTATCTTCCCAACACATACGGATAAGCCTGTCACGCTCTTCGACACTTAATGACTCTAAGACACTCTCAATTTTATTTCTCATCTACAACTCCAAAAAGACGGTGCCATAAGGCCTCCGAGGATCTGACGGCCCCACCAAGACTACTTCCACCGAAAGCATCTCCAATGAGATAAAGTTTTGGAGCTATTTCAAAAAAATAATCTTTGAGCTGTTTTTCAGGGCGGCAGTATCGCCATTTTTTGAGCTCGGCACTTTTTATTTTTGCATCAGGATAACTCGCCTTTAAAAGAGTCAGTATTTTTTCGAGTATTAGGGCTTCTTCATTTTCAAATTCTTTTTCTGAAAATAAGGCCGACATCGTTACAGTGAGCGCAGGTATAGGACTTACTCCTTTTTGATATTGATCACTAATAGAGAAGAAATCTCCTTCCTGAAATTCAGCATAACCATTTTTCAATAAAAAGGACTCTTCAAGAGTCACCAAGGCAATGAGAGCTTTTTCATAAGTAATGCCCTGAAGTTCGCTCCACTGATGAGTATTGAGTAATTTTTCTTTTTCTAAGTGCCCTAAAAGTTTTATGGTTTGTGGAATAGGTGAAGTGATAATCAAATGACGGGAAAACCACTCCTCGTTTTTGTTTGATAAAAGTTTCCAAAGCCCATTTTCGAAATGGATACTTTGAACTTCTTTTTCCAGGGAAATATTCAAGCCTTCACCTAGTGTTTTTGCAAGAGAGGTCATTCCTGCTTTCCCACACCAGTGATCCCCTTCAACTGATAAAAACCAGTGTTGGTTGACGTTATGATCTCTCCAATAGTCATGGAGGGAGAAAAGATCAACTTTTTTTCTATAAAATTGGGCCCCATGATCAAATCGGGCATCCAGGGTTCTTCTCGTGGCCATTCGGCCGCCTAAACCGCGGGACTTTTCAAGAATAAGTACGTCTCCCTGGTTTTGGCTCACAAGTTTTTTTGCAGTATTTAGGCCACTTAGACCGGCCCCGATAATAATATAGTCTTTTTTCATACACTAAATATAAAACAAAAAGGCAAAAGGACAATTAGACAACGCTTAGAGGTTCAAGGGTGTCAAACCATACATCCTATGTTATAAAGCCCCTCTCAATCACTATTAAAGGTAAAAAAGATGAGTAACAGAGACATTTACAAAGACGAATTTGGCCAATACCACGAGGTCGAAGAAGAACAAGAAGAAACTCTTGATGGGCCGGAAGATGATGAACAGGATTACTACGAAGAAGACGCAGAAGAGTCAGATGACTTTTTTGATTCGGCCGAAGATGAAGATAGCGATTATTATGATGAAGACGAAGAGTATGCCAACGGCAGTGGTAATGACTACGACGTCGACGAAGATTAGGATTTAAATGAAACATCACAACCCAATGATAGGTAAACATGTCCATAACAACCGCGAAAGTAAAGAAGGACAAATCCTGCGTTTCGTACGCGAAGTCCGCAAACTTTCTCTGAAAGATGTCGCTGTTAAAATGTCATTGAAGGCTCAAGATATTGATCATTACGAAAACGGCAGGCGCTTTTATACGCCTGCCGAAATTGATACATTCTTAAAAATCTATGAATTCTCCCAAGAGGATTTTAAAGTTCTTCTTGAAATGAAAGTGATTAACAAACAGATTGTTAACCACTACATGATCACAAACAAATCTTAATTATCTGCTCTTTAAAGGTCTTCTATTTTTAGAGAGCAGCAATTTTAATGTTGAAGAATCCTGAACTTCATCCTGAATCTCCCCTACGATTTCCTCAATAATATCCTCTAGAGTGATAATTCCTAAAAAGTGATTTTCAGAGCCGCGGATAACAGCTAAATGCTGCCTCTTTTCTTGCAGCTTAAGAAAGATATTTAAAAGCTTTTCGTCCGGTTTAAACACCTGTACAGGCCTGATGGCCTCAGACCATGACGATGATGTCGCTCTAATCTGACTAAACTCTTTGGCGTGAATCACACCGTGAATATTGCTAGAGCTATAAACCGGAAATCTTGTGTGGGTTGACTGAGTGATAATATCCCAGGCCGATTCATCATTGTTATTCATATCAATCTTTATAACCTTATCCCATGAGACCATAGCATCCTTGGCCCTTTTTCCATGAAGCTCAATAAGATTTAAAACAAACTTTTGATGAAACATGGGAAGGTAATTGATATCTACATTTTTACTTTCTTCATCTTGCTGCAAAGAAGAAGCGCCAAGTTTTTTAAGAAAGTACGATGTCGAAATCTCAAGAAAGCTAATTACTGTCTCTTATACACATCTGACGCTGCCGACGAAGGCTTCTGTGT
>CAXHHE010000281.1:0-4944 GCA_964016365.1 uncultured Bacteriovorax sp.
ACTGAGCGTCTCGTGGGCTCGGAGATGTGTATAAGAGACAGCCGACAAACACGAAGAGACCTTTCTCGCATCTCACTTTGATGAAACCTCTCCACCTGTAAAATTGGGATTGATGAATAAAAATGGAAAACACCTGCTCATCTTCTCTTTCCATCATCCGCTTTTTGATGGTCACGCCCAAATGAATTACCTGCAGGACTTTTTTACTATTTACCGTGGAGAAGACTACACCCCACGTGCTCTTTCTGATGTTGTCCATTTTAGAAGTTACTTTCTTAAGACCTCACCACTTTGGTATTTAAAACAACTTTTTGGACTTTTTAAGCGCGAGAAAAAAGAACCTATTTTGATCTCTCGCTTTTTTGACCACGAGACAACTTCCCGTGTTATGGGCTACTCACTTTTAGAGTATGATAAAAAAATCATTGATCAATCAGTTAGAAAAACCAAACTTTCGGCCACGACCTTTTTCTCCTTCTGCGCTCTACGCGCTTTTGATCGCATTCAGAAAGAACGCGGCGATAGCCAAAATCCGGTCGTGATCTACATCCCAAAGAGCATGCGCTTTGAGATGAAAAAAATGCGAGCTTTCCAGAATCTGGTTGGTTTTATCTGGATGAAGTTTAAAAGAGAAAAAATCACCAACGAACAGGCCCTGGAGCACTTCAGAGACTTTTACAAATACCGCTCTGGCAGTGATGAAATCAGAAAGGTTCTCTTTTTTGCAGGTCTTATTACTAAATTTACTTCTTACCAAAAGCTACGCTTTCTTCTGGAGAAAAAAGAAAAAAAAGTTCATGACTGCTCTATTCTTATCAGCAGCGGCCGCACACCTAAAGAAGTTGTTTTTCCTGATGAATTTAAGAATGCTAAATTCTACGCCCGTGGAACAATGTATCGCTCGCCTGGAATTGGCATTTTAGTCACGAGCAATGAAAACCGCGACTTTGTTTGTGTAGAGTATTTAAAAGGTGCTTTTAAGAAAGAAAGCATTGAGCGATTTTGCCAGATCCTCGATGAGGAAATTAAGAGTCATAAATCTGATTCATAATCTCTGCCACCTTATCTTCCAGCTCATCCTGACTCATCTGACTCGTTTTTAATCTTGAATGAAAAGTCATCGTAATTTTTGAAGGGAAAATAACCGTCAATGGTGTGATGGAGAAAACAAAGATGGCCAGTGGGACTATCGCCCACCAAGGAAGTGAAAGCAATGTCATGAGAAAGATAAAAAGCCCACACATGAGAATCTGACCTAGAGAAACTGAAAGCCACTTCAATCCTAAAATCCAGGGAAGCACCAGTATCTTTGAAAGCCACTGACTCTGAAAAAACACTGGATTTACAAAATGGCTGCCTTTAAAAGTGATGGGTACGACATCCACCCCATTTTCTTTGGCTATTTTTGCCCAACCGTGGCTATCTCTAAAAGAGTTCTTCTTATAATCAGCTAAACTGCGCAAGGCCTGTTTGTTTCCACCTGGAAAAATAAGAACCGACTCTCCTGCTGCACAAACTTCTCTGGCCACTTCATAAGTCGCAGGGACAGCTCCCACCCATTCGTAATACTCTTTAATCAACGGCACACGAAAAATAGAAGGATGAGTAAAACCAAAAACGATATGGGACTGGTTAAACAAGCTATCCACTTCAAAAAGGATGCTATGGCTTTCAATCAAGGCCCCAATATTGTGGTTGGAAACATAGAGTGTTGGAGTAGCTTTAAGCTCTTCTTTTTGGATGACTTCTAGGCGGAAATACGCCCTAAAAAAGGGATGTAATAGGGCCTTGAGCCCTTTAATAAGTCCTGGTTTACGTTTATTCCATGAGTTGGTCATTGTCTAATTATCCCACGGCCCGGGTGTTTTTTACAGGGTTTTCCCAATGTTCCTAAGGATTAGTCTATGATGAAGCCTATGGTACTAAGAAACCGTCTTCCATTAAACAGCTTAGAGAAGTTCATGCTCGCGCACGAATCGGAGACTATTGCCTACAATAGCCAAATCATCGTTGAGTTTGACGGCACTTTAGACCCTCTCTTTTTTAAACAAATCCTTAAGCAAGCGGTGAATGATATTCCATGGCTTAGAACAAAAACCACTCAAGGAGTCTTTGGCTGGAGCCGCTCAGTTATCAGTGCAGATGATGTTAACTTAGACCTTGCACTTAAAATCAGCGATCATCCCGTGACGGCGTCTGAGATTGATATTTTCTGTTCACAGAAATTTGACTTAGAAAACGCACATACATTTACTTTTTTAATGTCACCACTGCCCGGAAATCGCCAGCAACTCATTTTTAATGTTCACCATACTCTTTGCGATGCTGCTGGACAATTCTTAATCATGGAAGAAATTTTCAGATTAATGAATAACATGCCAGTTCGCGAGGAAGCAAAAAAGACAGAGACCTTCCGCTACCGCCACCTATGGACACTGATGGGAGCGAAATGGTTTATCGGTAAACTGTGGGAAAATAGAAAATCTCTTAAGAGTCAGCGCCAATATAAAATGGCCTCTCTTGTTGACCATCCTGAATCATCAGGGCGCCAAGTTTCTTCTCTTACTTTCGATTTAAGCGAAGACCAAAGACGCTCTCTGCGCGAACTCTCTAAGAGCGCCCAGGCCAGCCTGACTGAATATATTGCTTTTAATGCATTTAGCGCATACGACCTGACTTTACGCGAGCGTGGAGACATGAAGACGCCTATCATGGCCTATCTTCCAAAAACACTTCGTCCCCTGTTGCGCATTCGCTACTCATTCCAGAACATTCTTTCAACTGTTGTAGTTGTAGGAAAGCGCGATGAAATTCATCAGCCAAAGTTTCTGTCTAAAATTAAGCATATTATTCAATCACATAAAATGGATCAGGCCGCGAAGTTTATCTTCAACACACTTCTTCCATGTGCTTTGATTCCGACTAAAAAATTGCAAACTTTTTTTAAGAAGATCGATAGCGATCCAGAGAATCTGACATGTTCAATGCTTATTAGCGCAGGAAAAGTTCCAAGATCATACACTTTCCCTCAAGAGTGGAAAAATATCAGAATTTGGGCCAGAGGAACAATGTTAAAGTCTCCAGGTGTCGGAATTATTTATACAGGAACAAATGACTGCGAGACCATTACTATTGAATACGTCAAAGGACTGACTGACCTCGAGACAGTAGAATCGTTAAAAAAGAATTTACTTATGGTTCTGTCTTCAAAACCCGAAGAAAAAGAAACAAATTCCCAGCTCAAGGTGCAATTAATTCCTAAAACACAGGAACATCTTGCTCCACAAGAAGCAATTCTTCAGTAACCACTTTTCCCTTTTTATAATTTCGTTTAAATTCACCTGGAGTAACACCACAGGCTTCTTTGAAGACTTTGCTGAAAGCACTTTCTGATTCATAACCAACACTGTGGGCGACTTCGGCGATACTCATATTATTCTTCTGAAACAGAAGTCCTGCCTTATGCACACGCCATCTCGTTAAGTACTCCAATGGAGACAACCCCACGACCAGCTTAAAACATGAAGCAAAGGGGTGGTTTAGAATCAAATCACACTTAAAGGAGAAAGTGACTTTCATGCCTCACAATTTAATTGAAGCTCCTTTTGTTGATGATAAAGGAGTCCCTAAAGTTTTCGATTTGATTTTATGTCGAAATGTTCTTATTTATTTTGATAAAAAAACAACTGAATCAATCTCTCATAAACTCTATGAGCACACGATCGATCAGGGCTTTTAATTTATTGGTCACTCTGAGTCCTTCCAGGGTTGCACTCACTCGTGGCTAAATCATAATTCGTCTATTTACCAAAAGGCTAAGCGCGCTTGAGCAGCTGAAAATAAAGCATCATCAGGAAAAGAACCCCGGAAGTCAGCGCCGGGATAATAAATCCCAGATACTCCAGGTGATTAAAGGCGTAACCACCTACGACAGAACCCAGGCCAAAAAAGAAAATGATCCCAAGTCTCATCATTGTGGCCTTCTTTTCATTATCCAGAGGCCCTTCAATTTTTTTATAATTCATTAAACGCACTAATCCAATTCCCAAATCAGTTGTAATACCTGTAAGGTGAGTTGTTCGCACGACTGATTTTGAAACGGTGGTAATAGTTCCATTCTGAACACCACAAATAAAACACAGAAGAATTAGAAGTAAGTAGTCTGCAAGGCTATAAACACTTTCACCAAACACACCAAGCTTTCCACTCATTCCTCCTAAAAGCACAATGAGAATAAGGAAAAAAATCACACCAAAGGCGATATAGTATTTTGGTTTCTTATGCTGTTTTAATCTGATATCGACTAAGACCCCACTCAGCATGGCCCCGAGAAGAAAAAAGAGCGGCACAATCAACATCCCGATGGCGTGGCTTGAATCCTCTTTGTTGAGTTCATAACCAAAAAAAGTCGCAAACCCCGTGACATGGGAGACGAAACGATGACAGGCCATAAAGCCGCCAATATTGAGAACCCCGGCCTGGAAGGCCATAGTCATCCAGATGGATACATTACTTCTTGAATAGTGAGAGATTGATTCATTTCCAAAGATCATTGATCATCCTTTTGTCTTTCAAGTATTTTAATCTATGACGTATTTTTCCGCCAAGCACTCTGTCTTGTGAGAATCAAAAAAAATACTATACTTGGGAAATGGTTGCACTCCTGATGATTTTACTGAGAACTCTCACCTTTTCTTACGCTGAGGATGATCATTGCCGCTATTTTAAATACTGCGGGAGCAGTTCTTCTCATGGCTCCAGCAAATCCGCACCTTCAGCTTCCATTGCCTCATCACTAAATCCAGGTAACATCAGCAAGATTAAGGGACTGGGACTTGAATTCTCCTATCAACCGAGCAATCCGGTTGGTTATGCACTGGTGACGGGAAATGGAAAACCTGTCTCTTATACACATCTCCGAGCCCACGAGACGCTCAGTTATCT
>CAXHHE010000282.1:0-4930 GCA_964016365.1 uncultured Bacteriovorax sp.
CTACACAGAAGCCTTCGTCGGCAGCGTCAGATGTGTATAAGAGACAGGCGTAAGCTAGAGATGTGTTCTTCTTTTCGTTAGTTGCTGTAGCAGCAGCTGTATCTGTTAATTCAGGGTTTGGGTTAGAGATAGCAAGTGTGATTTTGTTTGTGTCTAGGAAAGTGTATGTTCCAGAAACACCAAAACGGTATGTACCAATGTTTGTGTTGTATTGGTCATAAGCTGCAGAAGTGATTAATAGATCAGTTGAAGAAAGGAAAGACTCACGTCCGTAAGCTTCAGCCCAGTTTGTTTTACCAAAACGAGTTGTGAAAAGTGAGTTCTTGTGGTCTACGTAAAGGTGATCAAGACTTTTTGTAGAGTTGTCTCTTGTTGTGTTCGTAGCTTCAGTTTTGTTGAATCTGTAACGGAACTTGTAAGTTAGGTTCTCGTTGATGTTACCAGTTAAGCTTAAACGGATAAGGTTTGACTGGAAGCCCATGTATTTAGTCTTTGTAGTAGTAGCACCTACTTCTGTTTTTGAAGTTGAGCTAATGAAGTCTGAACGTCCTTCAAGACCAAATTTGTAATCAAACGCGTGTGCGCTTGTTGATACTGCAGCGATTGCAGCAAAAGTTAGCATTTTTTTCATTGTTCATCCTTGTATGAGTTGTTGATAAGAAAAAATGTATGGAAATAGTTTACTCAGACTTTATCTGCTTTGTGTATCAATTTTTTGTTAAGATTCTTTAAAAAAGTTGGAAATCACTACATAATAAAGATGTAAGAATGTTTCTTAATTTGAAGAAGAAAAGAAAGTAAATGGAATCAATCGAACTTAATTTTAGATATGAAACTAAAACAATCAAGTTTTTGATGCGGGCGTTTTTCTTTCTTATCCACCTGGCCATAATGACAGAAATCGTGGCCACTCCAAAATTTCGTCTCTTCATTAGATTGCTTTTTTTCTTATGGCTCGCTAAGCCTTACTACAGCACAATCAAGCATCGTTATTATACCTATTGGTCATTTTCCGCTCTGCTCTTTTTTTATCTGCTCTTTAAAATCTATGAGCAGTTTTACATTTTAGACAATGAACACATTGGTATCCTTTATCTTATTTCGACACTTATTCTTGTCTTTAAGATGTATCTTCTTTCCTCTCCTATTTACTACCCTGTTGTTAGCTGGTGGGAATATGACTTTAGATACAGAGATGATTTAAAGATCTCTATTAAGTCAGGTGAAAATGAATTTGCAGCTCGTTTAACGGATCTAAGACGCCAGGCCGGATGTGTGGCCAGCTTCTCTGAGTTGAAACTTGGTGAAGAAATTGTTATCAATGCAGCACTTGATGAGGATAACGTATTACTTCGCGGAGTCGTGATGAGTAAAAGGCGTGATGTAATCGGGCGCCCTATCATTTATGGTGTTCAATTCAAGTTTGATAGTAAGAGTAATAAGAAGCGCTACATTCATCTGGAGCGTTTGTGGAAAAAGCAGAAAAATAATAAGCGCAAGATGAAGTTTGCTCATGTCTAAGAATACTAATGATCATTTATGGCTAATGGATGAAGCTTTGAAAGAAGCTCACAAAGCTTATCGCGAAGACGAAGTCCCTATAGGGGCAGTGATTGTTGATTCGGAGGGCACGATTATTTCTCGAGCTCACAACCAAAAAGAGAAAGTGAATAATCCTTGCGGGCACGCAGAGATCCTGGCGATTACAGAAGCTGCAAAAAAATTAAACAATTGGCGTTTATTAAACTGTTCGATTTATGTCACACTTGAACCTTGCCCTATGTGCTTGAGTGCCCTTGTTCAAGCGCGTATCAGTCATCTCTATTTTGGAGCTTATGATACAAAAGGTGGGGCCTTAAGTTTGAATTATAACTTTTATAAAGATCAAAAACTTAATCACAGTTTTCCGGTGATGGGTGGTCTTCGTCATTTCGAGTGTTCAAAACTTCTTTCGACTTTTTTTAAAGAGAAGCGCACTAGTTACAAATTTTAGAATTATTTTCCAAGCAACATTGTCAGTCCGCTAATCAGGATGAAAAAGCTCACAATTTTTTCAAATTGCTTCTGATTGATTTTTGAGAGAATTCTTTTTCCAAGAAAAGAACCTAAAAAAGCAGCGATCATCATCAGAGGAATGTAGAACCATTGCGACCAATCCATAAAACCATTGCTGATATATAAAATTGCTCTAAGTAAATCGCCACCGAAATCAATAAAGGCAGACAAGGCAACGAAGGTGTCTTTGGAAATGGCCATGTTGCTTAAAACAATTCCACGAATCGCCCCGCCTGTGCCGATGAGGCCGGTTAAAAATCCCGAAAGCCCTAAAAGTGAGAAGGATGCTTTTGTAGAAAATGGTTTGGTGATTTCTTTTGAAAAGAATTTAAAGATAGCAAAAATAACCAGGAATAGACCTAAGGCCTTTTCCAGCCATGAGCTGGAGAAATAGATGGCCATTGTCGCACCAATTCCAGTCATCACAATAGAAGGAAGAGCGTACCTGATAAAACTTTTTAAGTTGATCTCGCTCTTAAAAAGATAAATTTTAGAGATGTTTCCAAAACAGTGGAGTATTGATGTGATGGCGAGGACTAGTTTTAAACTTTCAAAAAAAGTGGCAAGCGGAACAAAAAATGTCGATGAACCAAAACCACTTAAAGTGCCGAGAACTTCCGATACAAAAGCACTAAAAGCAATAATCCAGTCGTGTGTTTCCATATTAACTTAGTATTTTTTTGACTTGTGCTAATGAGTGGGCTTCAAATGTTGGCCGTAAGTCAGATGTATTTGGCACTTTATGTTGGTTAAACCAAAGTGAATCAATCCCAAAATTGAAAGCGCCAACGATATCTGCATCAAAACGATCGCCGATAATAATTGTTGAATCCTTGGCAAAATTCTTAGACCTGTTGGCCGCAAATTCAAAAAAGCGAACATCTGGTTTTGCAAATCCGCACTCTTCAGACACAGCAATAAAGTCGATGTAGTCTTTTAAATCAGAGTTTTTAATTCTCTCTCTTTGAGTGTACTCAATACCATTGGTGATGATTCCTACTTCACCGAATTGTTTAACATGCTTTAAAACGTCAACGGCACCATCGATTAAAACAACGTGCTTGGGAAGTTGTTCCAGGTAAAATTCCGACATTTTGTGTGGAGGAATTTCAATTTTATGAATATCAAGAGTTCTTTTGAAGCGTTCAACTTTTAAGAAGTCTTTATCAACTTCACCTCTTTCAAGTTGTTTCCACAAAAGATTGTTTTCTGTTTTGTACGTTTTATGAATCTCTTCCAAAAGATCTTTTACTCCGAAGTGAATAAATGTCTGAGTAAAACACAATTTTTCTGAAGCTTGAAAATCAAGAAGTGTGTCGTCGAGATCAAAGAGAAAAAGATTGTATTTCATGAGAGAAAACTCCAATTACAAAAAAGTGCCTAATGGCATGAGCATCATATTTCATTGACAGGAAAATGTCTGCCTTCATAATGATTATGCCATAAAAAACCTAACCCTGAGGAGTTTATGAAGAAGATTATTTGTTTATTATCTCTTGCTCTACTTGCATCGTGTGCAACAAAAAAAGTTGTGACAGCAGAAAAATCACCAACAGGCTTTGATGCTGTTTTAAGTGGGTATAACTACCCTTTTCCTGTAAGTTCTTATGCCTTTGAAACACAAGGACAGAAATTACAGATGAGTTATATGGATATCAAACCGGGCACAGATGTGAAAAAAACCGTGGTGATGTTTCATGGGAAAAACTTCGGTGGGTTTTACTTTGAGCCAATCGTAAAGGAGCTGGTTGGTAAAGGATTTCGCGTTATCGTTCCTGATCAAATCGGTTTTGGAAAATCATCAAAACCAGAACATTTTCAGTATTCCTTCCAATTGCTAGCACGTTTAACAGATGATCTCTTAAAACAATTAGGCGCGCAGGAATTCACTCTTGTTGGTCACTCAATGGGTGGAATGCTGGCGACAAGATATGCTCTTATGTATCCAGAAAAAGTGAAAAAACTTGTGCTCGTTAACCCAATTGGACTTGAAGATTACAAATTGCTTGCTCCATACAAGACAGTGGATGAACTTTACGCTGGCGAACTAAAAAATAACGAAGACAAGATCCGCGATTATCAAAAAGCTGCCTACTACGATGGAAACTGGAAAACAGAATATGAACCGATGATTGTTCCAGCGGTTGGTTGGACCAAGGGACCAGACCATGCACTTGTGGCAAGAAATGCGGCGCTGACTGCAGAATTAATTTATACGCAGCCAGTAGTATATGAATTCAAAAAACTGAAGATGAAAACGACTTTAATCAATGGCGATAGAGATAAAACGGCCATTGGGAAAGCATGGGCGTCACCAGAAAACCAGAAGATTATGGGTAACTATCCGAAGCTTGGGCCAGAAGTGGCTAAAATGATTCCACAAGGGAAGCTCATCTCGATGAAAGGGCTCGGACATGTGCCATTCGTCGAGGATTTTTCTGGCTTCATGAAACTCTTTGTTCCGGAGTTATAGCCTTGACACAAGGCCCGTTAATTTACTAAGATGCCCTCGGTAGTTAGGGGGCAGCAAAGGTACGATCGGTCAACCCCGCCAGGCCCGGAAGGGAGCAACGGTAGCTGTTTCTGCTTTGTGCTGTTTTCCTAGCTACTTCTTGTAATTCCATTTACTAATTCCGCTAAATTCTATACCTTTTAATCTGGAAAAAATTCTTTCGATTTCCTAAGCAATTTTAAGGAATAAAATGTCATACCAAGTTTTGGCCAGGAAATGGCGTCCTAAAAAATTTCAAGATGTGATCGGACAATCGCACGTTACCCGCTCGCTTCAAAACGCTATTGCTAAAAATAAAATCGGCCATGCTTACATGACTGTCTCTTATACACATCTGACGCTGCCGACGAAGGCTTCTGTGTA
>CAXHHE010000283.1:0-4908 GCA_964016365.1 uncultured Bacteriovorax sp.
GCACTGCCATTTTTCTTTTTTAAATCAAATAAAAAGATGTTTGTAGTAATATTATTTTTGGGTTTGCTTGGCGGAGGAGTTGCTTACAAATTGGCGGGACATAATGTTCAAAGATCATCTTCAAATGCCCAAAGAATAGACTTATGGAAAGGATCTTTTCAGGCTTTTTTGGATCGCCCATTTTTGGGTTATGGTTACTTAAATTATGAACCACACTCTATTGAAATCAAGCAAAGACTTAATCTTTCAACAGCTGCAGATATATCAAGTCATTCCCATAATAATATTTTAGAAATTTTGGCAACAACAGGGATGCTTGGTTTTACTTTTTTCTTTTTATGGAATTTATTTTGGTTCCTAGACCTCGTAAGAAATAAAAACTTCTTATCAAGCTTAGGACTTCCTCTATTTGCAGTTTTTTTTCTGGGTGGACAGACTCAAGCTACTATTTCCCTTGGTATCAACCTGTTTATGATAATATTCACGTACTACATCTCTCTCCCTTGGCCAGGTCGAGAGGCGCAAGGTGGAGTTTAAAGTTCTTTAAACAAGGTCCAAGTTGAGCACCTCTCATTCTTATCTGGAGTGAAAGAAAAGTCTTGATGTGACCAAGATATTTTGTCTATTAATGTGTAATTAGGGAAACCGAGGAACATTTGAGAATAGTCCATTTTGAATGAGTTAATTCCTTCACAGTGAATATATTTATTCTGTGAAGGATATTTTGAATCAAAGTCAAAAATAATAACTTGGCCGCCAGGCTTTAGTTTTGAGTCTATTTCATAAACAGTTTTTGGCAAGAGTTCGCGGTCGACAAGATATAGGCAAAAACCCAAAATGATGACGTCAAACACCTGCCCCTCAAAAGAAGAGAGGTCATCGGATGTGCCTAAGGCCAGGTTTATATCGGTAAATTGTTCTTTGCCATGATCAATTGCTTCTTTGGATGGGTCTACACCAAAAAGGGTTAGGTCTTTATTAATTGAATTCTTTTTAATGTAGTCAAGATTTGTCCCATCAGAAGAACCAATTTCCAGAATCTTTAAAGGATTATGTTTCGGTAAAGATTCTATAATTTTATCCAAATGCGGGCATTGTTTCCTGGCGCGTAATGTATTTTGGTTCCTTTTAAACCAAAAATCGGCTTCACTGTTTAAAAAGATATCTTTTTGACTCATAAGGATCTCGTTTTTCAAGTAATTGAACTATTAACATAATTTATTGTTCAGAGTTTGTAAGCTAGTTTTCAATCTTCAGGTGTCATGGACTTCTCAAAAAAACACCAATGCCATGCATCCATAAAGGAGAGTAAAGCTCGGAAAGTTTTTATTTACACCTGCATTGTCATTTTCCTATAATCCCAAATCATAATCAAGGGAATCAAAATGTTAAATGGTAAAAGTTTGTTAGTAACTGGTGGAACTGGCTCATTTGGTAAAAAGTTTATTGAAACTGTTTTTAAGAAATATCCCGATGTAAAAAGAGTCGTGGTTTATTCAAGAGATGAGTTAAAACAATATGAAATGGCTCAGCAATATCCAGTTGATAAATACCCACAATTAAGATTTTTCATCGGTGACGTAAGAGACGGGGAAAGGCTAAAGAGAGCTTGTGAGAGAATCGATATCATCGTTCACGCAGCTGCTCTTAAGCACGTTCCTATCGCTGAATACAATCCAATCGAATGTATCAATACAAATATCAATGGTGCTGAAAACATCGTGAACGCTGCTCTTGATTGTGGAGTTCAGAATGTTGTAGCTCTTTCGACTGACAAGGCATGTGCGCCAATCAATCTTTATGGTGCTACTAAGCTTTGTTCAGATAAGCTTTTTATTGCTGCTAACAACATGAGAGGGCAACGAGATTTAAAATTCTCTGTTGTTCGTTATGGAAACGTTCTTGGTTCTCGTGGATCAGTAGTTCCTTTCTTTATGAATAAAAGAAAAGACGGTGTTCTTCCAATTACTCACGAAGGAATGACTAGATTCAACATCACTCTTGAAGAAGGAGTGGACATGGTTCTTTACGCAATTGAGAACTCATGGGGGGGAGAGCTTTTCGTTCCAAAAATTCCTTCATACAGAATTCTTGATGTAGCTAAAGCTGTTGCTCCAGACTGCAAAACAGAACTGGTAGGGATTCGCCCAGGTGAAAAGCTTCACGAAGAAATGATCACTGAAACTGATTCAATGTCGACTTATGACTGTGGAAAATATTACGTAATTGCTCCAGCTGTTCCTCTTTGGAAGATGGATGACTGGTCGAAAAAATTCAATGCTAAGAAAGTGCCGGAAGGATTTAAGTACAATTCAGGTGAAAACACGGATTGGATTGCTCCGGAAGAAATCAGATCATTGATTAAAAAGCATATTGACCCTAACTTTACGGTATAACAAAAATGAAAGTTCCTTACGGAAGACAAAGTATTGAGCGCGAAGATATTGAAGCAGTTGTTAATGTACTGACTTCCGATTTTCTCACTCAAGGACCAACGGTTCAAAAATTTGAAGAAGAGTTCGCCAAAGCTGTCGGCGCTAAATACGCGGTTGCTTTTTGTAATGCTACTGCCGCTCTTCATGTTGGTTTTAAAGTTCTTAATAAAGACATTAAGAAAAAAGTTCTGGCGACACCTATTACTTTTGCTGCAAGTTCAAACTGTGTTCTTTTCGAAAACGGACAGGTTGAATTTGTCGACGTCGACCCAAAAACTTTCAATATCGATTTAAATAAAGTTGAAGAAATTTTAAAGAAGAACCCAGGTGCTTATCAGGGAATCATCCCGGTTGATTTTGCCGGCCTTCCAGTTGATACGGAAGAGCTTCGTAAAATTGCTGACCGTTATAATTTATGGATTATGGAAGATGCCTGCCATGCTATTGGCGGGGGATTCTATGATTCTAAAAATCAGTTCATTAAATGTGGTTCAGGCGTTTATAGCGACCTGACAGTTTTCTCTTTTCACCCGGTAAAGCACATTGCAACTGGTGAAGGTGGAATGGTGACAACCAATGATGAAAAAAGCTACAAACACCTTTTGAAGCTTCGTTCTCACGGCATTGAAAGAAATGCTGAGTTGTTTGCCGAGCCGTCTCATGGTGGTTGGTATCACGAAATGCAGGAATTGGGTTACAACTACAGAATGTCTGATATCAATGCAGCTCTAGGGCTTTCGCAACTTAAGAGATTGAGTGTGAACATTGAAAACAGACAGAGAATTGCCCAAAAGTACAAAGAGTATCTTCAAGGCTCGCCAATTAAGAGACAAGAATACGATGAGAAGAAGTTCCTTAACGGATACCATCTTTTTGTTATTCAGATCGAAAAAAGAAAAGAGCTTTATGACTTCTTGAAAGAAAACGATATTTACTCTCAAGTTCATTATTTACCTGTCTACAAACATCCGTATTATCAGCAAAATGGTTATGCGGACACAAAGCTAGCTAATGCTGAGAGTTTTTACTCAAAAGCTTTAAGTTTGCCGATGTACCACGGAATGACTGATGGGGAGTTAGAGCACGTTCTAAAAACCCTAAAAAAATATGAGTCGAGATAACCAGGTCATTCACTTTAGACTAGACTGCGGTGGCGTTATTGGTTTTGGTCATCTTTCGAGATGCTTATCAATTGCCGGGCAGTTTAAAGAAAATGGATTCCAAGTTTCTTTTATCGTTAGAAAAAGACCATCTCTTAAACATTTTACATTACCCTTTCCAGTGATCTGGTTGGATGAAATTCAGGATGCTCCTTCGCAAGAGGTGTCTTCGTGGATTAACCAAAGCGAATCACTTGAAGTGTCAGAGCTTAAAAAACTCAATCTGCAAGAAGGCATTCTCTTTGTTGATCACTATGGATTAAATGAAGAGTGGTGTAAGGCTTTGAAAGCTTCGGGACAATATCTTGTTAAAATGAGAGATTATGGCAATGAAGATTACGGATGTGATCTGATTGTAGATTACAGGTATTCAGAAATGCCACAAGGACCAAAGGTTCTGTCTGGTTTGAAGTACATTCCTTTAAATCCAGAAATAAAAAAATACACTCCCAAGCAAGCGGCTTCTGCGGAAATCAAGAGCGTCGGTGTTTATATCGGTGGAGTGGGAGTTGAAAGTTATAAGAAACTGCTTAAAATCCTGGGGAATGTTTCAGGTATAAACCAGTCTTTAATTGAGTGGATAATTCCCAACGAAGATTATCAGCGAGAGTTGCAGAATGAAGCGACTGCTTTAAATGTCCGTTTTCTTCTACCAAGAGCAGACTTATTTAGTTTTTATTTACAGGCTGATCTGTTTATCGGGGCTAGTGGAGTTAGTTTTTTTGAGAGGGCTTATTTGGGAGTTTCACAGCTTAATTTTACTGTGGCCGATAACCAAAGGTCTTTTTCAGAAGTTTTAACGAAGCTGGATTTGATGTGTTTACTTGGAGAAATAAAAGAAGATTCAATGGAACTGTTGACGGAAAAGATTGTAATTTTTCTGGCAGACTCTAATAAAATTGCAATGACCGCTAAAAAGGGTAGAGAGTTAATAGGTGCCGATGGTGCCGCGAATATCTGCAAAGAGATTATTCGGTTAAGTAGGGACACATGTACGAAAATGTGAAGTCTAAAAGACAGAATTATGTTGGCATAGGAGCTTATTTAAGATGAAATTTAATAAGGCGACGAACGTTGATGCCAGATTTTTATTTGAATTAAGAAATTTAGATTCAAATCGTATCCAGTTTAGGAATTCAGATAAGGTTGAATGGGAATCTCATAAACAATGGCTGATTAAATTCTTAAAGAATAAAAAAAATAGAATGTACATTTTTTCAGTTAATAGTGAAAAAATAGGAATGTTCAGAGTTGATGAGAGTGGAGATGTGGGGATTTCTCTTTTGGATGAATTTAAGGGAAAAGGATATGGT
>CAXHHE010000284.1:0-4901 GCA_964016365.1 uncultured Bacteriovorax sp.
TACACAGAAGCCTTCGTCGGCAGCGTCAGATGTGTATAAGAGACAGCGATACGAGATTGATCTTTAATGTTCTGGAGTAACTATGAAGTGGTTAAATTCTAGTGTCCTTATTTTATGCCTTATTCTTCAGTCGTGTTCGCTGAATTTCAGTGAATGGGGAAGGAAGCCGGCATCAGCTGCGAACTTTGATGATTTCGTCAATAAGATGAAAAGTTTCAAGACTCGCTTGATTGGTACGGAACAGGATGCGAATTGTTCTAAAGAGCAGATGGACGCTGACTTTAAGAAGCTTATGGCCTCTGTTAAACGCGATTCGTGTTCGGTAGATAATTACAGTCTCGACCGCGAAGAGTTCAATCAAAAGGCCTGTCCAAAAGTTAAAGTCGAAGGATATTTTGATAAAGTAGTTAAAGCGACGATTCAAGAAGAGAAATCAAAAAAGAAACAATTAACTTATTTTCAGAATAAAATTGATCCGAAGTTTGTGGCCTTTACAACTGAGGCCCAAGGTTATTTAAAAACACTTGGACCAATTCTTCACAATGAAAATTACTCTCATGCAGACCGCGCAGAGCTACTGGCGACTTACGTTGAAAACGTTCTTCTTCCTGTAAGAGATGTGGTCGTAATCATGCGTTCCTATCTTCCAAAAGAAGATGACGGAAAGATTTTTTATCTTGGTCTTCAACCTTATATGACTCCGGCCTTCGTTAAAGGACTTGATCAAAGTGAACTTGGACTTATCACTCAGGGACCAAACCCTGCTTCAAGTCCGTTCTATTTAGAAATTCAGCCAGCAGAAAATGGAATCTATCGTTTAAGTTTCTCAGCGACTGATATTATCAGACGTGATGTTATCACTTTATTAAAAGCGCCATCATCGAAGAACTACGTTATGGCCTTAAAGTGGATGACTCTGCATATGATGCTTTCTCAGGTGTATCTATACGATACCATTTTAGGAAGCCGTGCTGACTTAGCAATTCCTAATTCATGCCAGACACACTTTAACGGAAACCTTCCTCCAAAATTCAAATTCACTTATGAAGAAGGTGTTGGTGACCAGTTCCTGGAAAACATCCTGGCCAGCCATGGTCTGACATACAAAGAAGACGACAGTTCTTATCTTGATTATTACATCGACAACGTTAACAAAGACCCGACAAAAGAAGGTTATAGCGGTCTTGTTCCTTTCGAAAACTATAAAAACGCTCTAAGAAGTGCTGAAGGTTCTGGACCTCAGGCCCTTGAACCACACTTTGATGATGTGGCCCACTTTCAGACGATCATGTCTTATAAGTTAGGTGAGGCGCAGAGTGCATTCAGAGGAAAAGTGAAAGGCCAGAACGTCACGTATGCAGGATTTGATATCTTTCAAAAAATGTTAGGGGATTTCCCTGCAGATGATATTGCCGAAGTGACATTAAAGAGTGGTGAAGTGAAACAACTTTACCCGGGGAAACAAAACTTATCTCCTTATCTGTTGGAGTTGATGCAACAAAATGGTTTTGTGGATTATAGTGATTTAATCACTGAGCGCATGAAGAAAAAGTTTGTTGGAAGAAAAGTGAACGTTGATTTTCCATCAATGTACTCTTCACCAGTCTGGAGAGACTGGAGCTTAAGATACCTGGCGGACACTCTTTATCAACAAAGAAGCGCACCAACAAACTCTGCCCTTTATAAAGTTGTACAGAATGCCTGTATGATGGGAAGCCGCAGGTCTCCTGATCTGAACAAGATTTGTTTCGAAGGAAATAACATCCTGGCAAACCTTTCTGACTTCATGTCTGAATTCCGCACAGGGGAAAAATACGTTCCAACCAGAAGACTGGAAGAAACAAAATACAAAGAACTGTACCCATTCCTGGGATTCATCTGGACCAACATGAGAGACAATTTAGCTCTTCTTCCAGATGCAAAACCGTTTGAGCTAAACTTCCTTTTAGATCAGATGGCCGCAGGAAACCCATGGGCGAGATTGAAGTTTAGTTACATGGTTGCCCTGGATCAGCTGGAGTATCAACAGGAAGGTATCCTTCCTCAGTACGATACAAAAAATTATTTCTCAAAGGCCAACGATCAAGTTATGTGTAAGATCAATAACGTGAGCGTTCAGTACAACACTCTTCAAAAAGCGGGAAAGGTTCTGGGACTGAACCTGGCGCTTAGTTACAACCATGCCGGAAGACTGCTTAACTCAGGAGAGAAGAAGCAAATCTGGAGAAATATTCTCGATGATATTCAGCAAAGAAACGCGCAGCTATTCAGCGTAAAGAGAAACAATCAGGCCTATTACTCAATTGCTGAAAATATTTCTTATAAGACGATTCTCTCTGAACAAGCAGCACTTGGAACAGGGACAACTCTGAGCCAGAAAGCAGTTTCAGAAATTAAAAATGTGTCTAAGAAAACAGAAGCGCAGTTAGGGGATTTCTTCCTGAAGTTATACAACCTGCGCGACCCAGTTAAGCAGCAAGCGTTGTTTGAAGAGTTCTCAAAAGTAAACGGTATCGACAATACGTTTAGTTTAAAACTTAACTTCCTTGCCCTTGATGATGCCTATAAGAAACCGATTTATAAAGACATCTTAAAACAAGCGGCACAGACAAGAAAACTGCAAATCCTGCAGGAGCTGGATCGTTTTTGTAAGATGGACATTAACGATGAAACTCAGTTCAAAAACATTTTCTACTCGACAACTAAAGCGCAAAACGACTTGAACCAGATGGCAGGTCTTCCGGCCGTGCCAGAAGAAGTTTTAAGTAAGATCAATGAAATGAGTTCAAGCGAATGGCGTGATATGTGGTGGGGGATTGGTTCCGGTGTGGCCGGAGTCGCAGCGATCATCGTCGGTGGTGCGTGTACCACTTTAACCGGTGGTATCTGTGCTCCGCTTGGTGGCGCGATGGCGGTGGCCGGTTTAGCTTCTCTAGGAATTCAGATCAAGTTAACAGGAAACGAGCTGGAGAGAAAAGCTGAGGCCGATGTTTCAGAGGCCCAGATCAAAGTGATGGAAGATTTAGGTTTTGCCAACACAGGTAGTGCGGATGAAGTTCACCGCTCATACGCTTGGGCGGCCTTTGAGGCCATCAGTATTTTCCCGCTGATTGGTGTCGCGACCAGGTCACTCGCTCTTGGACCTAAACTTGTTTTTGTCTCAACTCAGTCGATGATGAGGCAAACAGGTAAAGCTTCTTTTAAAGCGGCAGCTAAGTCAGTGACTCAGGAAGAAGAGGTAAGAGCAGCGCACTTCTTATTAGGGTTCTCGAATACAGCGAAGAACGTAGGTGTAGATGCTAAGACTCTACAAAATGCGACGACTAAGATCTCAAAAATCAGAAAGCTTTATACTTCTGGTGAAATCAGCATGGAGCAGATGATGTCGCGAATTGGAGCGGTTCTCGATCCAATCAAGCGTGCTAAACTTGCTGTGGCCAAAACTGTAAAAGCTGAAATTGGTAAAGTGACGATTAAAGAATCAAAAGAGCAAATCGACCGTCAGGCCGCGACGATGATGGCCAACTACTTTGGGGATAACCCGAAAGAGATGCTTCGTTTGGTTCAAGGTTACTCAGGTGAGCGTTTAAATAAAGCTGTTCGTATCATGGGAGAAATCAACTCGACGGATAGAATTGGAAGACGTATTCCAATTTATAGTGGAGTGAAAGACTGGTTCCTGCGCATGAGAAACGAATCGTTAGCAAAAAACGCAGCGAAAATCCTGCGCATTGAAAAAGAACTCAATGCGATGGGAAGTAGACCTGGGCAGCTCAATGCTTATATCAATAAGAACATTGAAGACCTGACAGATATCTTTATCGATATCCCAATGAGAAAACGCGAAATCCCATATTTCGTTTTTGTTCAGGGGATGCCGGAGTTTAACTTCATCAAAGGAAGAAAGATTCCGCTTTTAAGTATGATGTCGGAAGGTCAAACTTTACGCAGGCTAGTGACAGCGAGAGCACGTCTGGTGCATGAGACTTATAAGTCACAGGCGAGGTTGACGCTGAAATTAAAGCGTTATGTAAAATCAGAAACGGCCTATGACGCTTTTAAGTCATTCCAGCTTTCAGTTGCTGAAATGGCCAACCGTAAGACGGCAGCGGAGTCAGTTAAGGTTATGTCTCAATACCGTGCGGTTGAAGAGGCGATGACGAGAAAACTTTATGTAAGCTTTTCTAAGAGTGGTCAGAAAATGGAGTACAAGGCCTTTAAGGAATTGATCCTGAATCCAGCGACACTAAAAGATAAGGCAACAGCTGAGGTTATCTGGGAATCTGTTCCTGCTGACGAGCTTCTTGGAATGAAAGAAGTAGGTGAGTTCGCTCACAAAGCTGTGCAAGAGCTGGCGAAGTATTCGGACATCGATTCATTCGAGCGATACTTAAATGCACTGAAAGTTTTAACGATCAACCGCAATGCCGCTGTTCTTGAAGTTATGTAATTACTTTTTGTTCAGGTGGTTTTTAAGATTAAGGGCGACATTTTCAAGATGTTTGAAATTGTCCCCTTGTCTTAATTTCAGCTCTCTTTGATCCCCATTGAGTAAATCTTCAACATACTTCTCAAAAGCGAAGAGAGGGCCTGCTGTTCTTTGTGACAGGAGGAGTCCTGCAATAAAAGAAACGGCAGTAAAAAGCAGGGTGATGGCCAGGTAGCTGATCGCAAAACCAATCACTGTGGATTTACTGTGAACGTTAATTGATTGAAGAGTCAGAGTTAAGTAAGAAAGAGAGAAGAGTCCCAAGACGAGACAAGTGCATAATGAAATAGTGGCAAACTTCAGGGCAAACTTCATTTGCTCTTTTGCATTGACCAGTCCAAAACCTCTTTGATTCTCCGGATACCCTGTCTCTTATACACATCTGACGCTGCCGACGAAGGCTTCTGTGTAG
>CAXHHE010000285.1:0-4854 GCA_964016365.1 uncultured Bacteriovorax sp.
GAGACAGGAAGTTCATGAGCATTGGCCACGACTGATCTTTTTTCAAAGCGCGAAGAAGGTCTAAACTTAAGACGTTCGTTGTTCCTTCCCAAATCGCAAAAACCTGGTTGTCGCGGTATAAAAGAGGAATGCCAGTGTCTTCGATATAACCAGCTCCACCAAAAACTTCTAAAAGCTCACTCGTCCACTGGACTGTTCTTTTTGCAGTATAGAGTTTTAAAACAGGAGTTAAAACGCGAAGAATTTTATTTAAATCTTCTTTTGAAGTTTTAAAAATATTATTAGTGTCAAAAACTTCTTCGTTGCCAAAAATTTCCGCGACTAAAAAAGTAAAATGAAAAGCGCCATTAAAATCAGACCTAGCTGAGTCTAGAAGTCGCGCCGTCAGTGGGTGCTGATCAATAATTTTTTCGAATGCCTTTCTTCTGGTTGAATAATCGCTGGCAAGGCAGAGGATTCTTCTAAAAGCAGCAATCGACGTCACTGAGTTATAAAGTCTTGTGACATTAAACATCGAAGCAATTTGCTTCACACCTTCGCCGACGTTACCGACAAGTTTTGCTTTTGAACCTTGAAGTCTTAGTTCCGCCGTTGGAAGAGCTTTTGTTCCCAGTTTGTCTTTTAAACGAAGAACTTCAATATTATTTAAAGTCCCGTCTTTCTTTTTGATTTCAATATAAAAGAGTGAAAGCCCACGGCTTCCCTTTACAGTATTTCCCTGTTCATCTTCAATGCGCGCAAGGGCCATCGACATTTCGCTAGTGATCGCCGATGTGAACCACTTCGTCCCAAAGAGTCTCCACTCTCCGTCAATTTTACGGGCAATAGTTTCTGTATTGGAAACATCTGATCCCCCAGTTCTCTCTGTCATCCACTGACCTGAAGTCCAGAACTCTCCTGCGACATCAGAAGTCAGGTGATTGAAGGTGGATTTTAATTCTTGATCCCCATAAAGCTCAATGAGTTTCGCAGCTCCATCAGTCATGGCCAGTGGGCATGAATAAAAAGCGCTTGAGGGATGAAAGAGATAAAGCTTTGCAAACTGAACAACGCGCGAATAGCTTCCGTATTTTCTTTCGTAGCCTAATTTAACGATTTGCTCTTCAGCACTTACTCTGTGAAGATCAGTCCATCCGCGGTCAACCACAACAGTGTCGATGCGTTTTCCCCATGGATCAAACTGCACTAATTTGGGAGGATTACTCTCTGCACTTTTGGCCATCTCTAAAACGTCTTTTGTCACTCTTTCACCAAAACGTTTCAGATCGGCAGTGACTTCTTTTTTAATTGAGCTCGGCAATTTTTCTTCGATGTAGTTTTTTAAAACTTGATCGTCTTCAAACTGATTTTTTAAAACAGGACCATCTTGAAAAAATTCATTCATGCCGCTCGCTCCGCCAATAAGTTTTTTTACCGTCTTAGTTTAACAAAGGAGAGCGCTTTTTCCAAACGAGCATTACTTGAGTGGAAGACTACAAAAATGTGAATCAAGACCTGACGCTGGAATGTGTCCTGCGTCCTGGATAAAATGCATAAACGTTTTGACGAGCGCTGAGTTATTTTTGGCGTTCCAATAAGCATAGATCTTCATTTTCGCTGAGAAGTCCTCTAACGGGACAAAAACCGCATCGTTGCGCGAATCCACCATGCGTTTAGAAGTAAGCAAGTGACCTTTTCCAACAACCACCAAGTTAGCACAACTCTCATTGGCCTTTTTATAATAAGGCCTGATGATCACTCTATGCCCTCTTAGAAATTCCTGAAAATCTTTTTGAAACCCCAGGTTTTCTGACTTTGGATGAAAGATAAAAGGTTCATTATTTAAATCGGAAAGTCTGATTTTCTTTTTCTTTGAAAGTGGATGATGACGATTAACCCAGAGACCAAGCTCCTGAGACTGAACCTCCCGGCAAACCAATGAAGAGTCATTTAAGCGTGAGATCGTAATCAAAACATCAATGTCACCACTCTTTAAGCTTGAGATTTGTTTTGAAACTGGAAGCTCTTTTAATGAAATACTTGAGTCCTTAAACTGTTCTTTAAAGGAACTAATAACGTGGGGCATGTCCGAATGAAAGACTGGACCGTTTAGGCCAATGGTCACTTCCCCTTTTTTAATTTTAGAAAGCTGTTTTACTTCCAGCTCTAAATCTCTCATCGAGTCGATGATCTTTTTTCCTTCATTAAACAAATGCACCCCTGCACCAGTGAGTTCAACTTTTCTCGTCGTGCGGTTAAAAAGTGCACTTCCTAACTCATATTCTAATTGATTAATCAAACGGCTTAGTGGAGGCTGAGTCATATTCAGGCGCTCTGCCGCTCTTCTAAAATTGAGTTCTTCTGCAGTGATAATAAAAGCGTTAAGTGCCCTCATGTCCATAATTGATACCTTTTTTGAATCAATACTGATACCGCATCGGAACTTCTCCTCTGCTTTCCTCTACGTTAAAATCGAATCAGAAAGAATGCAACTCAAAATGCGAGGAACTATGAAAACACTATACGACGTTCTTATTATTGGTGGAGGCCCTGCTGGTTTATCTGCGGCGCTGGCCATTTCACGAGTGGGACGCACGGCCTTAGTCTGTGACAGTCAAGTTTACCGCAATGCTGCCGCTAAACATATGCAGAACTTTCCTTCACGAGATGGCATGTCTCCTTTGGAATTAAAAGAGCTCATTAAAAATGATATTAATAAGTATGAGAAAGTTGATTATGCCTACAAAAAAGTTATCGACATCAAAAAAGAAGGCCCACTTTTTATCGGGCACTTTGAAGATGGTCAGTCTGTGCAGGCAAAAAAAGTTGTCCTTGCTCATGGAGTAAAAGATGATCTTGAGAGTCTTCCCAATCTTCGTGAATACTGGGGTGAAACAGCTATTCACTGCCCTTACTGTCATGGATACGAACTCAAAGGTTCTCACTTCGCTATCGTTGGCGAACCAGAGTACACGCTGCATATTGCTGGCATCGTTAAACCTCTTTCATCTTCCATCAGCATTTTCGCAAACGGCTCAAAAAGATACAGTGAAGAGAATTTAAAATTCATTCAAGAGAAAAACATTGAATTTCATCCAGAGAAAATCACAAAGCTCTCAGGAGAGAATCATAAACTGGAAAGCCTGACTCTTGATAACGGTGACGTTTATAAAAAGAATGCGATGATGATTAGACCTCCTACTTCGCTAAGCAGTGACCTGGGAATCAAGCTGGGTTGCGCTCTTACACCAGAAGGAAATTATCAAGTGGAGATGAAAGTAAAATCCAGCGTTCCTGGAGTTTTTATCGCTGGAGACTTGGCGGAAATGGCCCATAGTGTGCTGATTGCTTCAACGTCAGGATCAATGGCGGGAGCTTTTGCCTGTAGTGAAATCGGGCACGCTGAGCTTTAAATCAATTTGATCCTTACTTGTAGGGCCATTTTTCTGACTTTTAAATGAGAAATATTGTCATGCTCACCGCAAAAATCCCCTTTTCCTTTTCAGACGAAAGAGGATCTTGATATCCTTTGCCGGTGAGTCTCAAAAAAATCAATCTTGATGTCAGACATTTTGCCCTTCCCGCTCCACTGGTCGGAAGCATTGAAGTCCACTCTGGATTTGGAGGCACTCCTCACTCTGCTTTAGAGATCCATCAGATTTATCAAAAGGACAGCACTAAAAAGCGCCAAGGTTATACATCTGAAAAGTTTCTAACGTTAGGTTTTGAGAAAAAACCTTATGAGTTTGTTGTATCAGGAAGGGCCGATGGTTTTATCGAATCGCCGACTCCTCTTTTTGAAGAAATTAAAACTGCTTTTAATGCTGAAGAATTAAAAGAAAAATTAATTGAAGATGAAAATCACCCTTACCGCTGGCAGCTTCGTACTTATGGTTATATCTACTACCAACAAACAGGTGTAGTACCCGATTTAAAATTTATTCTCATTTCTTCAAGGAATTTTAAAACCATTGAACTTGAAATCGACCTCGATCCAGAACAATACGAGCAATGGCTTGATCGTCGCCTGGAAGAATTAGTCAAAGAAACTAAAATCAAAGAAAAACTCTATAACAAAAGACTGGAAATGGCAGACACCATGGCCTTTCCTTTTCCAGCTCCAAGGCCCGGGCAAATGGAGTTGGTACAGACAATCACTGATAATTTTTCTGAAAACATTCCCCTTTTGATTGAAGCTCCTACAGGACTTGGAAAAACTGCGGGAGTTTTATACCCATCTCTAAAGAATTCTCTTTCCCGCGGACAAAAAACCGTTTTTGTTACCCCTAAAAACTCTCAGCACCAGGTTGCTGAGTCCGCAGTCGAGTTAATGCAGGCAAATGGCGCCAAAATAAAAAGTGTCACCATCACTTCAAAGATGAAGATGTGCTTAAAAGAAGAAGTCCTCTGCAATCCTGAGTATTGTGAGTTTGCCCGCGACTATTATAAGAAGCTGGCAGAAAATGATTTGGTTAACAAAGTGGCCAAAGTCAAAAAACTCACCATGAAAAAACTTAAGGCCTTGGGTGAAGAATACAAAGTCTGTCCTTTTGAACTTTCTCTTGAGGCCATTGACCGCGCAGAAGTCGTCATCGGCGACTATAATTATGTTTTTTCTCCCCGTAGTTTAATTGGAAGGCTGACTGAACCCATGTTCAAGCAAAAAGAGAAACCCAATCTCATCGTTGATGAAGCTCACAATCTTCCAGCGCGGGCCCAGGATTACTTCTCTCCTTCCCTTTCTTTATCCAGCATTAAGCAAATTGAAATCAATATGGCCGCCTCTTTAAAGTCTGATCGCTTCTTAGATGAAGGAGTGGCCTTGACTCCTGTCTCTTATACACATCTGACGCTGCCGACGAAGGCTTCTGTGTA
>CAXHHE010000286.1:0-4823 GCA_964016365.1 uncultured Bacteriovorax sp.
CAGAAGCCTTCGTCGGCAGCGTCAGATGTGTATAAGAGACAGGGATAAAGGGATTATCACTGGACGCGTGGATGAAACGAGAAAAGTTTATGATAAGAGCGACTGCCGTTCATGGGCGCCCTGGTGGAAAGACATGGACAACTCGGCCAAGTTCGAAGCGATGAAAAAACTCTGGCCGGTTTTAGATAAAAATCACCATACGGGTCTGGAGCTTGCTTTGGCCTATAACCTAAGTTTTCCGGAGCTCTCTGTGGCCATCTGTGGCGCAAAGAGCAAAGCTCAGCTTGAGTCGCTCCTAAAAGCAGCGAAAAATTTACCAAAAAACGAACAGTTACAAGAGTATATCGCCCTTGCACAACCGGCGCAAAAATGATTAAAAAGACGAGCTTAAAATGCATTATCAGGAGACCTAAAATGAAGAAATTCATCTTATCTGCAATCACATTTTTAACTCTATCTTCGCAAGCTTTTGCTTTTGTTCCGCAAATGGAATTCTTCGTTAACCGCGAAGTGGCCACTGCTCGTGTATGGAACACAACTTACCGTCCAATTGTTTGTAACGGAAATGCTTTCGGAAGAACTTGGCAAGGTGTTGTCCTTAACTCATGGGTTAATGGACTTGTTATTTATCCAGGTGCTGCTGCGAACGTTTATGTTCACTCGAACTTCTACGATCCAATGGTTCAAGCTTGGGCACAGATCGATTGTCAAATCTGGTAATTAATCAATGATCTTTTATCATCCCGATTGTGATCTACGGTTTAGCGAATATGGAATCGAGATCCCAATCGTGGATGAACGAGCTGCGCACGTTTTTTCTGCCTTAAAATATCTTTATCCTTTTCTTGAATACACCGATTTAAAAACTCTTCCACGCATCACTCGCGAAGACCTGGAACGCGTTCACAATAAAGATTTTATCCATCGTTTATTGGGGACAGCAGGCGAGAGACAAGGGGAGATTTATCAGTGTTATGAACTGGTCAATGATCAAGGTAAGTTCGAAAGATACAATCCAAAAAATCAAAAGCGAGATTGGAAAGAGTTGGTCGAAACCATTCTTATGCAAGTCTCGATGACGTACAACTCGACGAAGTACGCACTTAAAAATGGCTTCAGCTATCACCTCGGCGGAGGCATGCACCATGCGATGAGTTTTGCCGGCCGTGGTTTTTGTCTGGTCAATGACATTGTCATCACATTAAGAAAACTGCAAAACGAAGGCGCAATCAAGACTGCATGGATTGTCGATGTCGATGTTCATAAAGGTGATGGTGCCCCGGAAATTTTACAAAATGATACAACGATCAGAACTTTTTCTATTCATATGAAAGAAGGCTGGCCACTTAATTCAGGTACTGTCCGCGATCCATGGTTTATTCCTTCGTCAGTCGATGTAGGGATTGATGTAGGTGAGGATGATCAGTATTTAGCGCGTCTGGAAGCTGGTCTCTTAGATATGGAAGAGCGCTTTCCTAATCCAGATGTCGTAATCGTTGTTAACGGTGCCGATCCTTATGAACATGATGAACTTCCAAGTGCAGCCTTTATTAATCTTTCTAAAGAGCAGATGCTTGCCCGCGATAAGTTCCTTTATCAGTTTTTTAAAGAGAGAAATATCCCTCAGTCATATGTTATGGCCGGTGGTTATGGCGCGAAGGCATGGGAGATCTATCTGCAGTTTTTAAAATTTGTCGGGGAGAATGCTTCGTTTCACCAGAAGTAAGTGATCCTTCGTAAATAAAATCTTACTTAAAATAAACTAAACTTATTCGCTTTCTCAGTGATTTTTATCGAGAGGAATTTTCTTACCAGTTCAAAGCGTTCGGCCCTTCTATTAGAATGAGGCTATGAGCAAGACAAAATTTAAAATTCTCCTAGTTGAAGACGAACCAACGGTACTGGAAATCCTGAAAGAAGGATTCAGTGCTCAAGGGCATAGAGTCATCACTGCTGGCAGTGGCAACGATGCAATTGAGATTCTAAAAAAAGAAAGGTGTGACATCGTTTTATCAGATTTGAAAATGCCAAACGGGAGTGGGCTGGATGTTTTGAGTTTTATAAAGACAATGAAATCTGCTCCCATTTTTTTCTTTCTCACTGGTCAGTCAGAATATACTGCAACAGAGTGTATTGCTGCCGGAGCGAGAAACTATTTCACCAAGCCTTTTGATATCAAAAAATTAATCGGACAAATTGAAAACGAATTTAAGATGGAAAGCCTTGGCCTGAAACTCAGCTGTATTGAGTAACAGGCCAAAGGAATAGATTTAAGATTCGTGAGGTAAAACGCGGCGGTGAGGACGGAAGTACGTTCTTGGCGAGTATTCAATCAGGTCTGAAACCTTCGTCATATAAATACACGCATACTTTTCTACCTGGTCAGCAAAGCGCGACTCTTCAAGACCAGCTCTCATCATCTCTCCCCAGTATGGGTTAAAGAACTGACGGTGTTGCTCTAATAAATCAGAGATCGTCGAGTTGACCTTATCAATTTCCGCAAACAAGTTGTTTAACTCTTCTTTTGGAACTTCTTCATGGAACTCGTGCTTTTTAAGATCAAGTTCATTGAGTTTTGTTTCTAAGTTTTCTTTGATTAGCATTTGCTTATCAATCTCAGCTTGAATAGGAGCGCTCTTTTGAATCGCTTCAATCTCTTCAGCTAAAGGATCTAGAACAAGTGCCGTTCTCCAGTTAAACGTCTTTTTAATACTTACAACGTCACCGTAGATATGATCCCCAAGATACAGGATCTCGTCGCCTTCAAGTCCCAGGTCTTTTTGCAGTTTTCCGGCAAATCCACCTTGGTAAATCCCTTTCGTGATTTTCCCTTCAGCGTTGCTCATAAGCCCTGTTGCCGGGTCAATTGAAAGAAAAGGTGTTTTGATCGTGAAGAATCTTGGCTTACTCGCAAGAGTCACCGTGATCTCAAAAAGCTCAGACCAGTCTTTGTGTTCTTTTAAGAACGGATTGATCGTATAGTCGAGAAGAAGCTTCGTGTAGTTGAAGTCAGAGTTAGTGATAACTAAAAGTTTTTTCCCGTAGCGCTTGTAACGTTCAAACAGTGCCACCACTTCAGGGTCCTGAATGATGAACTGAGAGATGTTGTTGCGCACGTGATTTTTTAGTGTCCCATCTGAGTGACAAACATCTAGTGCTTCCTTGATTTCAACAGCAAGAGTGTCGAAGTCTGGAAGAGCGAGACCTTTTTCTTTCAGGTCTACTAACTGTGAGTAAAGAACTCCGTTAGACACCGCAAAGTTTGTATCCAAACTTTGAATGTGTGGATCAGAAAGATCAATGACACCGTTTCCGTAGATGCGTTGCTGTTCTTTGAAATCAAGTGGAGAAAGTCCATGGTAAGACGACTTCACTTTTCCAAAGCGCGAAACCTTGAGTAGGTTTCCTTTTGATTTGTCGATAACAAGACCTTGAATAACGCGTTTGAAATCGAATTCAAGTTTTAAAATCTCTGATGGATAGTTCTTATCACTAACAAGTTTTTTTAATGTGGCCTGATGAGTAAATCTCTCGAAGGCCTCTGAGTTGTAACGAACGATCGTATAATCCATGTCAAAGCCAATTGCTTTGATTTTCTTTAGATTAAGAGTACGATTAATGAAAATTCCCATTCTGGGTACCTCTTTTGAAAGTGCAGGGTTGGACAGCATTATATCATATCAGGAAGACTCCGCTCACGTCAATTTTGGTCAAGAATGTATGAGGAGAAGATAATGAGAAATCTATTTATTTTACTTATTCTTGCTATTAGTTTTAATACTTTTGCCCAAGGGAAAAACGACACGACGGCCTTAAAAGTGCTCTTAGAAACAGCGCCGATACTCAATACAAAATCGCCACTTAAGGTGGGCGATCTCAAAGGGAAAATCGTTTTAGTCGACTTTTGGACCTATGGCTGCATTAACTGCATGCAAGTGATTCCAGACTTAGACTTCCTGGAAAAAAAATACCCGAAAGATCTCGTCATCCTAGGCGTGCACTCTGCGAAGTTTGATAACGAAAAAGGAAACTTTGAAATTAAAAAGGCCGCTGCTCGTTATGGAATTCATCACCCCGTGATCAACGATTCAAAGTTTGAGATCTGGAATGCTTTTGGTGTCCAGGCCTGGCCGACATTGGTACTGGTGTCGCCTGATGGCCGTGTTTACAAAGGTTATTCGGGGGAAGGACATAGAGAGGATCTGGATAAAGACATCGCTACATTAGTTAAGAACTTCAAAGGAAAGATCAATCAAAAGATCGTCGCGGTTGAAGATGACAATCATAAAATGCGTTTTAAATTCCCTTCAAAGATTATTGAAGTCGAAAGCTTCTCTCTTGATGGAAAGCCTTCTCGTTCAGTTTATTTTTTAACTGATTCAAGTCATCACCAGATTGTTGGATTAGAAAAAAATGGAACTGAATTTATGCGCATTGGAAATGGGAAAGAAGGTATGACTCCCGACACACTTGCCCGTCCTCAAGGAACAGCTTTTAAAGATGGCATTCTTTATATTGCCGATACCGTCAACAACGCTCTTCGCACTTACGATTTTAAAACAAAAAAAATCACGACGATCGGTGGCGATGGAAAACGCGGAAGTGTCTGGGCGTCTCCATGGGATGTGAAATTCACTTCTCCGGACGAGCTGACAATCGCCATGGCCGGAACTCACCAGCTTTTAGGTTTTAACATTAAAACAAAACAAACCCGCATTGTTGCTGGAAGCGGGGAAGAGTCGATCAATGATGGAATCTTACCTTTTAACTCTCTATCCTGTCTCTTATACACATCTGACGCTGCCGACGAAGGCTTCTGTGTA
>CAXHHE010000287.1:0-4803 GCA_964016365.1 uncultured Bacteriovorax sp.
TCAAAAGCTCCCACACACAAAATAAACGGGCGCTCGAAGTGATACTTTCTCATGAGCTCACGCTTTTTTTCAAAAGGGCGCTCTTCATAGAAAACCGGATCACAACTTTGGTAGTGAACTAAAATTTTTCTTTCATCAACACCTAAAAATTCAATCAGGTCTCGTTTTGTTTGTTCACAGATGGCCAAAACCATATCAGCGTTCTTGCTGGCGTAAGTAAATTTCTTCTTATATGTCACGCGGTCAATGAATGGAAAGAACTCCGGATAACGAAGAAAAATCAAATCGTGAATCGTAACAACAGACTTAAAAGAAAGCGCGCCAATCCCTACAGGAATCTCATGAGAGAGTCCGTGGTAAAGGTCCAGGTGGTCTTTTCTTAAATCTTTAATGATGGAAAACGATCTCCACAGCGAAGGAACTTTTTGTTCGATAGTTCCCTGTGGCTCTCTTATATGCAGGCGGGGATTTTCATTTTCTTTAAGCCATTTAATGGCCCTTTGATCTTTGACTGGAGGAGAATACAAAAAGACTTCTTCATTTGAATATTGAAGAAGACCTTCAAGAAGACCTCTAGAGTAATTGCCTAGCCCTCTGAAATTTTGAGTTGCTCTTTTTCCGTCAAAACCAAGACGCATGAATGTCCTAAATGTTAAAAGCCCAGGTTGAATTTTATACTAAAACTCACCGATCCAGCTAGGGCCATCGTGCTTTTAGGAACTGAATTAATGATAATCTTCGGTTGAAGCTTCACTTTCGGGTTATTTTTGATGATTTCTTTCCAATTAACTTTCTCGATTCTAAGATTCAGGCATCGCCCATTACACTCAAGAGGGTGAACTTTTTTGTCAAAGTACACTAAGCGAGTCATACCATTCTCATCAACCGGAAGACCTGGAAGAGGCTTATCTAAAAGAGCATAGATTTCTACTTTTTCGATGAACTCTAATGTGTCTTTCTTTTTAGCATTATCAATGTGGGCCAGAAGTGAGTCCAGTCTGATCCAGTCAATATAGTTGTAATCGATTTCTCCCATTGAGCTCAGATCTACATCTATAGGGTCCATCTCAAGCTCGTGACCGCCCTTAGAAGAGATCGTAGTGTTGGCAAGAACGAAGGCAATAGCCTGGAAGAGCTTACCGAAAACGGGGAATTTACCAGCTCCGCGGGCATACTCCTCTATCTGTGTGGAATCAATACGGTATGAGAAATTAATAGGTTGGTCGTTGCGAAGCTCATTAACCGTTACTGCACTCACCATAGGAGTAAGCTTCTCCTTCCCACAAGATGTGAAAAGGACAAGGGAGGCCAGAATAAGGGTTAGAAGCGCCGATTTTTTCATTGTTAGATTTATATCATGTGTACAAATTTTGTGGGGTGGTTTGTAGTTTTTTCATTCCCTCCAGAATCTTACCCTCCCCATCCCTTTTATGGCTAAAATTCGTTTAATTATGAAATCAACACTTCTAACCATTCTTGCCGTAGGAATGATTGGCCAAAGCGCCTGGTCAGCTTCGTACGACACCCTTCCAAAAAACGTCAACACTGTCGTTTTTAAGCAGGTTATGGTTTCAAAGATTGAATCTCAATACGATGCTAAAGGACAGCAGGAAACTCTGGACCTTAAAGAAGAATTTACTTCTAGTCGTCTGGAAGATGTTAGCTCAGTTATCAAATCATACTTCGAACAACTAAAGGCCATTTCTCCAGAAGCTTATTCTAATTTTTCATTAGGCGAATTCTCTGCCGATGTTGAGGCCAATGTAAATGCACAAGGTTTTGGATATGGCTTCGGTATCACAGACAGACTAACTGTTTATGCTTCAGTGCCAATGTATCACATCACTACTGATATCAAATTCCGTCAAAGTAAAGAAAGCAACATCGCTGCTGTTCAGGCAACAATTAGAAATGCTAATCCTGATTCAGCGATTGGAAAATTCGTTAAAGACTTAACTCTTCAACTACCAAGCACGAACTCAGAGCTTCTACAATCTCTGGTTGTGAATTACTACAAATACAAACCAATCGGAAAATGGGAAAAGGACGCTCTTGGAGATGCGGAAATTGGATTCATCTACCGCCTGACTGATTACTCTGACCGTGGGATGTCGATTTCCGCTGGTGCAGTTTTACCAACAGGTGAAGCTGATGATCCTGATTCATTACAAGACGTTTCAACTGGTGACGGGCAATACGATGCTTTTGTTGAAGCTGCGGCCGGGATTTCCTTTCTTGATAACACACTTCAATTTGATATCAAAGGTCGCTACACATACCAATTTGCCTCTGAAAAAGAAGTTAGATGGATTGACGATGTAGATATGCCTCTTTCTTCTCAGAAGAAAACTGTTAACCAAAAACTGGGAAATAAGATTGATACAACTTTAACTCTGACTTATAACCCGACATACTGGATGAACCTGAACAGCTCACTGATTCTTGGACAAACAGAAGCGACAACTTATGCCAACGTGGCCGACCCAAAAGTAAGAAGAGCTCTTGAGGAAGACACTGGCAGCGAAAGCCGCTGGGTAAGAGTTGGGGTTGGTTTCTCGACAATTGAAGCTTACAAACGCAAGCAGTTTGAATTACCTTTTGATGTTGGTGTTTCTGCGCAAAGACTTCTTAATGCCAAGAACACGGCCAGCTACGACTGCATTGATTTAGATTTAAAACTTTATTTCTAAGTCTGTCGAACTCTTAAAGTTAACAAATAAAAATGCTTCGCATTTTTTTAGCCTACTACTGAATATAAGAGTAAAAGATCTTTCCTTTTTCTTCACTGACCAATTTGTATGGATCGTCTTTAATCAACAAACATCCATCCAGGTCAAAGAAATCCACTCCACCCGAAATGTTAAGTGCACTGGAAATCCCAAGGCTCGTTTCAACCATACACCCAAGCATAGTTTTAAGACCAAGCATCTTCGCTTGTCTTAATTGCTTAACGGCCTTCAAGTATCCACCCGACTTCATCATCTTGATATTCACGCCGTGAAAGCGCTCAACGTGATAGCTATTTACTTCTTCTTTCGTCACAGACTCATCGGCCATCAAAAAGACACTTGAATGTTTTTTTAGTTCAAGAGCTTCATCGTGCTCGTTGCTTGAAAGCGGCTGCTCTAAAAACTCAATGCGCTTGATATCGGGAAATTGCTCCAGGAATTTTAAGGTTTCCTGTGCTGATACAAAAGACTCGTTGGCATCAATGCGCAGAGGAACATTGGTTAAACGCAGAACTTCCGCACAAAAATCATGGGCGATTTCTCTGTTTACTTTCACTTTTAAAACAGAAAAGCGCTGAAGGTTGTTGTCTTTGATAAAACTTTCAATCTTCCCGATCTCCATAATAGGAATGGAAAAAGACGTTTTCACTGAACTTACGGTATTGCAGCCCATAAGTTGAGGGACAGTCTTACCTGACAAAATCGCTATGTAATGAACAAAGCTTGATTCAATTCCAAACTTAAGTGACTGTGGAAGATCCGTTGTTTCCAGGTAGGCTACCAAACTTTCAACACCAGTGAAGTCTTGAGGGGCATTATTTTTAAACTCTTCGAACTTCTCCAGGATCTGCTCTCTGGATTCACCGTATCTAACGTTAAAGGCCACTTCACCGAAAGCTTCGATTGAGCCATTCTTAACTTTTACAATGAAATTTCTCTTAATATCTGAGCTATTTCGTGAAATATTCCAGGTAAATTTTAAAGGGAGTTCAATTTCTTTTATCGACCAGCTAAACATTGCCTACTCTTTGATAACTATTTTTATTAAATGCACGAATCTTTTTAATGATACTATAGTTTATGCCTCTTAATAAAGAAATTATCATTCGAGTCGTTCTTGGTGTCATCGTTCTTTTCATGTTTGTAAAGATCGTTCTTCCCGTCTTTTTTGAAGCGCTAAAAAGAAAAATTCCCGGCCAGTATGAACCCGACAACGACATCGATAGTATGATCCGCAGGCAAAAAGAAAGACTGCGCGCCCAGTATGGTTTAACAGAAAGATCAAATAATCAGCACGAAGCCTCTCATTCTTCGCAGGATAACTCGCCTCCTTCACCTCCACCGACAAAAGAAGTCGAAGCACTCTACAAAGAAACCCGTTGGGGCGGCGGCGATTTTTCTAAAAAGATTCAAAACGATATCACCCGCCACTACGGCTACACGCTGGCCGAAAGTAAAGTGAATGCTTTTATCATGCTGGCGGAAAAAAGAAATTATGTGCGCTTCCTGACAGCTGATAACCAAAAAAATCCTGAAGCGATTAAAAATTATTTTTCAGTCCTAATGTTAGTGCTGATGATGATTGAAGAAATCAGAACTAAAGACTTAACTCTAATTGAACGAGTGGCCAAAAAATGTCATGTGACTTCACACGAATTTATGCTGGCCCTGCAACTCAAAGTTCTTTTTGCCATCAAATCTAAAGTGAAAGACGACCGCTTGTTTTCCGACTCTCCTATTTTGGGGCAATTCTCAGAAGAGACAATGAAAGAAGCTGTTGACTTGATCATTACCAAAGAAGCGAATATGTGGGCAAAAAACCCTTCACTCTTTTTTGAAGAGATGTCGCTCTTTTTAAGTTATGCCGACATCATGACTCCGCTTCCAAAACTGCAGCACAAAAAAGATTTAGAGACGGCTTATGCCATTTTAAAAATGGACGAAGACTCTGAGCTTGAAGACATAAAAAAGACTTATAAAAAAATCGCCATGGCCCGCCACCCGGACAAAATCGGACAGATGAATCTACCGAAAGAGCTGGAAAAAAAGGCCCTGAGCAAATTTAATCATATTC
>CAXHHE010000288.1:0-4802 GCA_964016365.1 uncultured Bacteriovorax sp.
ACAGAAGCCTTCGTCGGCAGCGTCAGATGTGTATAAGAGACAGATCCATGGCCATGGAAATGGTCGACTACAAGCTTAAAACCCGCGATTTCAGCTTAAAGAGTTTTAAACAAATCGAAGGTATCGGACGCTCAAGTGCTCTGGCCAACGACGAATTCTTTCAATTAAAGCGCGCTCTCTATGCTAAAAAATTCTTTAGCGAGTGTTACTCTCAGGCTTCGGATCAAAAGAAAGAGACGTCAAAAGATTCTATTAAGGCCTGTGACACTGAACTAAACTCTTTTTGGTTTTTCTCAAAAAAAGACCCGGATATTGGACTAGAGCTGGCCGCATTAATCGAGAAATACCCCTCAACCCTAAAGACCTGGCCTTTTTACCAGCGTGCCGTCAACGACAGCATCGCCAATCTTTATTGTGAGAAGCCAGATGTCCAAAGGGCCGTGATCGGAAAATTGACTGAAGAGAGCTTTGATAAGGACTTCGACGACAACTACAAAAATCTTATTTCGCGTGTTGTCCCGGATAAATGTTTTACCAAACTTATTCCGGCCCTGCGCTTAAGTCTGCAATCAAGTATCACCAATGGTCTGCAAAAAGAGCTGGCGATGAATTTATTATCGGCCAAAGGGCTTTTAACAAAAGAAGAGGAAGACCTTTACGCTGTCATTTATCTTCTGGATGGCCCGGTAGTGGGCGATAAGATGAATCTTGCCTGGAAGCGTATCGAGGATTTGAGCTCGAGTTTTAAAAACCGCCAAAAGATCCTCGAGCAGATTAAGAACTTGCCTATTATCCCGGATAAGATCTTTAAAGACCCAAATCTACCAAGACATAAGGCCATCATTAATCTTTTTGCCAAAAACTTCCCGGAATTCCTCAACTACTATGGTGAGTCCTGTGTGGCATACCTGGAAAATAAGAGTGAAACTTCCAGCAATATTGCCTCAAGCTTTCAATGTAACGAATTCTTAAAGACGGCCAGAGAAGTGAGAAAAACGGATAAGACTGAATGGGTAAGCGACTCGGTTGAATCTAAGTACTCTGGACTAAGAAGGCCTTAATCCCCTCTTTTTTCCCCTTAAAATCCAACTTTATTTTGTGTTTCATTTGCCCAAATAAAAAAGGCCACCCGAAGGTGGCCCTTTTATGGAGCTTTTACTTAATAAAAATTAAGATAGGTGCTTTCCAACGATCCCTGCAAGTTCGAACATAGTAACTTCTTTTTTTCCAAAAAGTTTAGCTAGTTTGTCGTCTGCAATGATGTTTCTTTTGTTTTTTGGGTTTTGAAGGTTGTGCTTCTTGATGTAGTCCCAAATTTTAGAAACAACTTGAGTGCGTGGAAGTGGCTTGTTTCCTACGATTTCAGCAAGTACAGCTGAAGGAGTAAGAGCTTTCATGAAAGCTGCGTTTGGTTTACGAGCTGATTTAGCTTTTGGAGCTTTTTTAGCTGCTTTTGGAGCTGCTTTTTTAGTAGCTTTTGGAGCTGCTTTCTTTGTAGCTTTTGGAGCTGCTTTTTTAGTAGCTTTTGGAGCTGCTTTCTTAGTAGCTTTTGGAGCTGCTTTTTTAGTAGCTTTTGCTTTTGGAGCTGCTTTTTTAGTAGCTGCTTTTTTCTTAACTGCCATTTGAGATTCCTCCGTTAAATTAGACATGTTGTTGATTGTCTAAAGTTGTTTATGGTTAAAGAAACGATTTCTTTTTCTTCTTTTTTCATTTTTTCGAGGGGAAATTTTCTTTTATCTTACGTTTTCCCTCGAGAAATTCACTCATAGATAAATTATTGCTCGAAAATTTTCATCATGTCTATAGCAAAAAACAATTTTTTTTACTTTTTTTATCATTTTTCCCTAGGGGATTGATGATTTTCCCTAGGGAGATGGCCTATTTTACCGTCTTCATCCACTCGACGACCAGTCCTTCCGGCCCTAATTTCCTTGGGGTTTTCTTATATTGATGTGACTCATTTAAAGAATACATCCTGAAATTATCGATGCGGCAGTAGTGGTAAATGCGCTTTAATTTCTTCTCGCGGGCCACTTTTTCAAAGAATTCTTTAATAGAGTGGGATAGCCCCGCTCCTTGGTGGTCGATCTTAATAGCTGTGTTTTTGGTTAAAAGGGAGTCATCTTCTACCTTATAGAAGACGGCAGCAACGATTTCGCTGTCATCGATCAGGGAAAACAGTTCCCATCCTTCAGAGACTTCCTTCTTAATCTCTTCAAATGTCCATTTGAAGTCAGGAGAATCTGAGAATGCGTCAATGTTGTGATCGTAGATCTCTTTGATGTCCTTTTCTGTCTTGGCCTTCTTAAAAGTAAGCTTCATAGCAATCCTTTGCAATAAGAGTAAACTTTTCTAATGATTATAGAGTCACGATATAGGCAGCCAGGTCCTTGATGTCCTGGTCTGATAGGCCTTTTACGTATGGTTGCATATCAGGGTTCTTTCTCACTCCTGATTTGATTTCTGTCACTTGCTTCACTACATACCAATCATGCTGGCCAGATAGCTTCGGTGCTTTTTTAGCAAGGTTTCCTTCCCCATTTTCACCGTGGCACTGAATACATGTTGCGTATAAGGCCTTTCCTTTAGCTGCGTCTTGAGCAAAACCTGTAGACAATAGTGAAGATAGAACAAAGACAGATACTAAAGAAAGAGCACTTTTCATCAAAACCTCGTAAAGTAATAAATAGAATGGAATTAACTAAACTGCTTAGAATTTTACTCTAAAAGATTATTAGACGGCAACCACAATCATTGGGAGAACTTTGCCCTCTCCTCTAAAAATCTCCCTCAAAAAAGACTCCGTCCCCTCTTTGGAGAGCCCCTCAAAAACTCCACTGACGTGGGAAACCTCTCCGTCACAGTAGATAAAATCCCAGGAAAGGGCGGAAAAAAGCACTTGGGAAGACTTATTTTTCTCAACTAAAGAGAGCTCATTCCAGCGGGAAAAGGCCTTAGACACTTCCGAAAAATCCAAAGCATGGGCCACTCTAAAGAGGGACCCCATCAAAGAAAGCTTCACTTTTACAAAGAGATTCTCCAACTCCTGGGGATCTTCGGGAGAAAATGGCAGGTGATTTTCGTCGCGTAAAAAACTTTCGGCCTCCCTAAAAGAGATCCTCCAGATTTCACGCAAAGTTTTTCCTTCAGAAAACTGGGCCAGGACTTCGGCAAAAAGAAAGCTCACTTCATCGCGAGGACCGCGGTGCCTGGCCGTCAAAATCTTGTCACCTAAATTTTCGATGGCAAAATCAGGCCCACGGCTTTCCCCTTCCAGGTAAAACCTTGGAGCGCTAATCAGGGCCTGGGCCCGGTGGGAAAGAGAGCTTAAATTTACTTTCAAGATGCTATCGCCTTCTTATATAGTGATGTTGGAGACGCTACATTAACATGATCAAAAATGAAAAACACCCCCTAAATCACAAGCTGACTTTCCTGGTGATCGGCCCCATGCCTTTTTCCATGAAATCGATTGCTCCTCTCTTAAAAGACGAAAACACCCGCCTGGTTTTTATTGATGGCGGCCTGATTCATAAAGGGAAACTTCTAAAAAAGGCCCCGCTTCTATGCAAAGAGTCCATCTCTGTAGGCGATGGAGACAGCAGTAAAAAGCAGATGACCATCACTAAAATAGACCAAAACCTCTCCGACTTAAGCTTTTTCCTTAAAACATTTTCGCGCCAAAATAATATCGGAAGATTTGTCTTTGCCGGTTTTCTCGGGGGAAGAGTTGATCATGAAGTGGTGAATTTTGGTGAAATGATCCTTTATATAAAGAGCTGGAAGAAAAAATCCCCGCTTCCACGCTTATGTTTTGAAGATAAAGTGGAGTTTTTAGCGGCCGGACGCCATGAATTCTGGATTGACGGAATTTTCAGCGTCGCCTCATTAGAAGACAATCACATCAAAGTGAGCGGAGAATGTGCCTATCAGGCAAAAAAGTGGCTTAAGATCGGGCCCCTGAGTTCTCGTGGTCTAAGCAACCAGGGGCAAGGCAAGGTGGTCATCCAGACAAAAAAACCGCTGATGGTTTTTTTCCCGGGCCTATAAAGATTTAAAAGTCATTTTAAAGCGCGCATCACCTTCATCCAGGTCCAGAAGCTCTTCGCGGTATTTGCCTTCTAAAAAAAGCTGAACCTGATCGTTATAAAAAGGCGACAGAAGATGTCCTGAGTTACCAATCGGCAGAATCCCCCACGCTTTTTCTGGGCGGGCGAAATCGATAATCCTGCGGGTTGATGGGCCGGCCGTCACTGCGAAATCACCTTTAAAGGAAGTCACTTTCTGGTTGTTCACTTCCTGAGTCGCACCCGGCGCCGGGTAAGGGCCGAGGTTGAAAATATAATTGAGCGGCTTGACTCTTCCGATGGGATGGACGAACTCAAGAGTGTGCAGCTTTCCCCACTTCCACTCGTTAGTGTCTTCACCAAAACGTTTTTCCAAAGTGGTGATCGTTGCGATAAAAGTTTCTTTTAAGAGTGCGGCGCGGTCGAATTTTTTCCACCACGGCGACGTAGGTTCTAAGATCACGCGTTTAAAAAAGATCCAACCATTGGGAACTTTGGCAAAAATTTCTTTTTCATCATCTGTTAAATTCACCAGCATCTTTTTTTGGATGTCGCGGGCCCAGCTGTAATAAATCGAAGGAGCAATGGAAGTAATCTCAGAGCTTAAGTTCCACTCGCGCAAAATCTGCACATATTTTTCATAGCGGTTTTCTTCTGTTTTATTCTTAAAGCTCAAATCGTTTAATAAAGCCTGTCTCTTATACACATCTGACGCTGCCGACGAAGGCTTCTGTG
>CAXHHE010000289.1:0-4799 GCA_964016365.1 uncultured Bacteriovorax sp.
CGAGATCTACACAGAAGCCTTCGTCGGCAGCGTCAGATGTGTATAGGAGACAGAATGAATTCTCTGCCAACTTAACTCTTTTCCTGTAATCGGGTATAATCAAAATATGAGAAAAGTCCTCGTCTTCCAGCATGTCGCCCACACTATTCTTGGAACTCTTAATCCAACACTTAAATCCCGTGGTCTCAATATGCGCTATGTGAATTTCGAGCGCACCCCTGATGAACAGCCTTCAGTTCAAAAGTACAATGGCCTTATCGTTCTCGGCGGGCACATGGGCGTTTATGAAGCTGATAAATACCGCCACATAAAAGTCGAAATGCAACTCATTGAAGAAGCCCTAAAAAAAGAAATCCCTATTTTAGGAATCTGCCTAGGGGCTCAACTCCTGGCACACGTTCTTGGAGCAGAAGTTCGAAAAAGTACAGAGAAAGAAATTGGCTGGTGTGATGTGAATCTCACAAACGAAGGTGCAAAAGATCCACTTTTTTCTCACTTTAAAAAGACTGAAAAAATCTTTCAACTTCACGGTGACACTTTTGATATTCCCCGCGGGGCCACTCACCTGGCTTCATCTGATGTCTGTGCCGGGCAGGCCTTTAAGTATGGTGATAAAGCTTATGGAATACAATTTCATCTGGAAGCTGATCAGGCGATGATTCTGCGTTGGTTGGATAACCCAAGAAATCAGGAAGAAATGTTTAAAACGCACTCTCCTTTTTCAGCTGAAATAATAAGAACAGAAACAGAAAAATACATTGCTCATTCGACCGACTTAAGTCAAAAAACATTTGATAAATTTATCGATCTTTTCTCTCTTAAAGAGCGCCCTGTTCGCCTGGGTTCCAGGTAAGGCTTTTTGCCCCATTTTCCTCTCAAAGCAGTGAGTAAATCTTTATTTTTAGAATGGCATTTTTTGGCATCCTTTATGCTCAATCTATATTTGGATAGGGCAATAGACGTATGTCTTTGTCTGAACTAAAACAGTAGGCCATTTAAGCTCACTGGAGGAGTGTTTATGAAAAATCTAATGACAGACGCTCATTGGGAAAACTGGATTAATTTTTTATTAGGTCTGTGGGTCTTACTCATCCCCTTTACCATGGGGTCCGGCTTTAATTCAAACCCAGGAGCTGTAAACGTCGTATCGTGGAATTTCCTTATGATTGGTACCATCGTTTCAACTCTATCAATTATTTCGATTCGACAATTAAAACCGTGGCCTGAATGGTTGATTTTCTTTTTTGGGGCCTGGTTAATCTTTTCACCATGGTTCCTGCTCTACTCAGACAATAACATTCTTTTATGGAACTCAATCGTCTTCGGTGTGTTGATCTCAGCTTCTTCCGGGCTGGCCATTCCGATTGCTGAAAAGAAAATTTATCATAGAGTATTGAGACATCATAACAACAACTTTTTACTAAAACACTAAGTGTAATTTTTTTGCTGATTTCTGAAGTTTATCAAGTATATATTTCGGTGTCGCATGGGAGCATCCAATCCCATGCGACAGCGTTTTTACTTCCTGAACAGCAATGACTTTCTTGTCATTAAACTCCGGCATCTTTTCGATTGCAAGATTAGACCCTACAACTATGTCAACTCTTTTTATTAAGAGCATATGAACTATTGAATTCAGATTGAACAATAACTCGGCTTCAATGTTTTTTTCTTTCAAGATATCGATTGCAACAGAAGTATTAGTAATAATTTTTACTTTTTTATTGTAGCTTAAGTCTTTTAGACTCCATCTTCTGATGTCATCACCTCGCTGATAAACCTTAAAAATGGTTTTTACCGGATGGTCGTAAATAAACTGAATGTTCATTTTTTTTCGCGCTTGAGTTTTTAGTAAAGTGAGATTGCATCCTGGATTCTTTCCGGTGAGAAAAATTTCCATACGTGGGATTGAGACGAATTGATAATGAAACTTGATTCCAGAGTCTTTTGAGAGTTTTTCAAAGCCATCTAGCCACTCTCCTTTAATTTTTTTGTTATCGTCTTGGTAAATAACTGGTCTGATCTCAAAAACATAAATGGGCAAAACGTCCTCAGCAGACGCTTTCATTGACAAAAACAATAATGCCAAAATGAAGCTCCATTTCATTTTTTTAATCCTCTCTAAGGCCTTATTTTAGTATGTTTCCCTCTGGTGCGCAGTATTTTTATAATAAATTTAGTTGTCATTGATTTTCATGCTTTTTAGAATAAAATTATAATTTTTAATCGTGGATGGGTATGCGCTTGTATTTATTTTCCCTGATTTTCACTTCTCTTTTCTTCTCTTCAGCCGTTTCTGCTGAGCCAATTAAGCTTTGTTACGAAGATGTTGTGGTTTTTCCATGGATAACCGGGGACAAACAAGGGCTCGCACTTAGCGAAATGATGTATATCGAAAAGAAATTAAAGATTCGTTTTAAATACGTCAGACTTCCATGGAAGCGTTGTATGCTGGAAGCTCAGTCGGGGAAAGTTGATGCTTTAATCGCTGCAAGCTTTACTCGTGAGCGTACAAAATGGGGAGTCTACCCAACCAAGAGTAACGGCCAATTAGACACTTCCTTAAAGCTTCACTCAGATAGTTACATTGTTTATGTAAGAAACGACAGCACCATCCGCTGGGAAGATGGAAAATTCATTAATCTTGGGAGTAATCAAGTTGGTGTTCAGCTTGGCTACAGTGTGGGAAATGACCTGTTAGAGGCCGGATACCCTGTTTATTCAACGAGCTCAACTGCAGCTGAACTTCTTGAGGCCCTTCAGAAAAAAGTTGTCAATGTCGCCGTTTTGCAACATATGCCTTCACTTAAAACTCTCAATGAAAAACCAGCTCTAGGCAAAGGTATCTCGGCAATGCCACAGTCTTTTAAAGAAATGGATCAGTATCTGCTATTCACAAAAGCTTTCTATGCACATAACAAAGACCTCACTCACAAGATCTGGAATACAATCCCGCAGGCACGCGAAAGTGGTGAGTATCAAAAATTAAAAAAGACACTACTAGGAAGCCCAAAAAATTGATTAGCATACCGAAAGAATTCTTCACTTGGAATGCTCTTCCTGATTCGCTAGAATAACGACATTTATGAAAACACTTTTTCTCCGCCTTGCGGCCAGCACATTCATTATGCTTCTTCCAGCGCTCGCCCTTGCAGAAAGAGTCGTATTTGTTTCTCCTGAAGAAATTCCACCAAAAATTTTTCGCGAGAACGGGAAACTGCGCGGAACATATGTCGACATTATCAAAGCAGTGTGCGCACGCTTAAAAATTGAGCCAGTCTTTCAGCAGTATCCCTGGCCTCGTGCTATGACGATGGTGAAACATGGAAAAGTCGATGCTATTTTTCCTCCCTTTAAGACGCCGGAGCGCCTGGAATTCCTTTACTTTCCATTTGAGCCTGTTAGCTACACTCGCAATGCTATCTTTGCCAGAAAAGCGAGAAATATCAGTGTGCGCAGTCTGGAAGATTTAAAAAATCTCGTCGTTGGAATTAACGATCAATATTCTTATGGCCAGCAGTTTGATAATTTTAAAAAGAATCTCACACTTGATCTCAGTCGCAATGAAGAGATGCAAATCAATAAACTAAGTCATGAAGGCAAAGTCCGCATGGATGTGGCCGCAGCTTCGGAGGAGCCTTTTAAGTATCTCAGTAAAAAAATGGGGTATGCTAAAGAACTTGAAATGGTTTACGTTATTTCAGAAACACCTTCCTATGTTGCTTTCTCCAAGGCCAAAGGAGAAAAAGCTAAAAAACTCGCTGAGAACTTTAGCCGAACTCTCAATCAACTGAAAAAAGAAGGCGTTATTGATACCATTCACGATTCTTACTTAAAATAAAGGCCCCAAAAGGGGCCTCTATTAATGTTTCTTCACGTCGGTCTTTGTCGACTCATTTATTTGAATTCGTCTGCTTCTCACCTGCTCACCTTTTGGAATATGAACGATCAATACTCCACCTTCATAAGCAGCTTCAATCTTGTTGGAGTCTACTCCTGTTGGAAGAGTGAAAGTGCGGCGATAGGTCCCAAAAAATCGTTCTCGTCTTCCTTGTTTGCGCCCATCTTCAGAATCGTATTTTCTTTCTGCCGAAATGGTCAGCTGATTACCCGAACAATCAATGGAGATATCTTCTTTTTTAATCCCCGGCAGATCTGCACTCACTAAGTACTCATCTGCAGTTTCATCAACGTCAATGGCCGGTGATAAAAAGCGATTGTCTGTCGGGAAAACTGATAAGTCTGAATTGAGGAAACTATCAAACCAGCGGCTTGGCTCCCAGTAGTCATTTGACCACGGTGAAAAGAACCCTGCTCGGCGAGAGGCCGGAAGATGCTCGCGGTCATAATTGGTCATATCTTTTTTCATAAACGACTCCTTGATCAAATATATTTAAGGACCTTCTCTTTTAAGAAGCATAAAACATGCCATTCTTTCATTGCAGTCGTTTACCGTTTTGATTAAATTAGAAGCAATATTATTAGTCACCCTTATCCGAGTAAAATACTGTGAAAAGAAATGCTCTCATCTTCTCATTGATCGCTCTTTTAAGCGCCTGCTCTTCTGAGCCCGTAGCTCCCTCTAAAACAGAAACTCCTGCCAGCTCGCAAGTCACCACCCCTGTGACAGAGGAAACTCCTGAAATTGTGAATCTCGATGAAAAATTTCAAGAAGACTTAAAACCAATTTGGGACGATTACTTTAAAGAAGACTACACAGATACCCGCGCCATTGATGTTTTTGTTGTCACCAACAGAAAATCAAAAACCGGAAACTTTGGGTGCACAAACAATACTTA
>CAXHHE010000290.1:0-4795 GCA_964016365.1 uncultured Bacteriovorax sp.
AACCTACATCGTCTATTTGTTACAGTGGGGAAAACTTGATTCTTCCAGCAAGCTCAAACCGCGTTGACCACGAAGTGGAAATCGTTCTGGTCGTTGGGAAAGGCGGGAAGAATATCCCAGCTTCTGAAGCGACAAAGCATATTTCTCATTTAGGAATCGGCCTGGATTTCACGGCCCGCGACCTCCAGGATAAAGCAAAAGAGAAGTCTCTTCCTTGGAGTATTGCCAAGGGATTTGACACTTTTGCGGCCATTGGGGAATTTACTCCTTTTTCTGGCGGCGAAGCTGGACTTAAAAACCTCACTTTTTCATTGGAAGTTAACGGCGAAGTCCGCCAGAAGGGAACTTCTGAAAACATGATTTTTTCTATTCCAGTGCTTGTAAGTTACTTATCTTCCGTCTTTACACTCTCGGAAGGAGACCTGATTTTCACTGGGACACCAGAGGGGGTTGGGGTCCTAAAAGAAGGGGATAAAATCGCAGCGAAACTAGGAAATGGAAAGCCTCTATTGCTAGGTGTCCAAAAGGCCCAATAAAAGCCCAGAAGTTGCAGCACGTCTTCTGCTCAAAAATTCATCATTTTCCCTCTGAAAATGGACATCTTACATTGTCTTAATTCACCGTTTTTGTCGTGTACTAAACAAGTGTTTTATGACACATTAATCGCTACACACATAACAACACACAGCAAAGGATTACGCCTGTGAAGTTAAAGAGACTTATTCTCCAAGGTTTTAAATCATTTAAAGACCGTCAGGTCATTCATTTCGACGAAGGAATTACTGGTATCGTTGGGCCAAACGGCTGCGGTAAATCAAACGTCGTTGACGCCCTTTTCTGGGTAATGGGTGAGCAGTCAGCAAAGCACTTACGTGGTTCAACAATGAAAGACGTTATCTTTGCCGGGTCATCAAAATACACTCCAGCATCATTCGCCGAAGTTTCTCTTGTTCTTGAAAACGATGATGGAAAACACATTCACATTGGTAACCAGGTTTCTTCGCCAACTGAAATTCAGTTAACAAGAAAACTTTATAGAAACGGTGAAACAGAATACCGTATCAACGATATGCCTTGTCGTCTTCGCGATATCCAGGAAGTTTTCATGGATACGGGAGCTGGGGCAAAGTCTTACTCGATTATCGCTCAAGGGGAAATCCACCGACTGGTAAATCAAAAACCAGAAGAGCGTCGTGTAATGATCGAAGAAGTTGCTGGGATCACGAAATTCAAAGTGAGAAAAAAAGAGTCCCTTAAGAAAATCGAAGCGACAGAACAAAACCTTGCTCGTCTAAACGATCTTCAACAAGAAATTGAAAAGAACCTTAAAGCGCTTGAGAAGCAAGCTGAAAAAGCTGAGCGCGCTCGCGATCTTAAAGAAAAAGTTCAACGTTACGATCTGATCGTTCACTCTCACAAAGAGTTCGACCTTCTTAAAAACTACAAAGAAGGAAAGACGATCGTTGATGAACGTGCTGAAGAAATCGAAAACCTTTCTGCTAGAAAATCAGTTTTGGAAATTGGTCTTGAAGAAGAGCGTTTCAGAAAAGATGAAGAAACAGAAAAAATCGAAGAGCTACAAAAAGAATACAACGTTATTTCAAAAGAGCTTGCGGCAGCTGAAGAGCGCTTAGTTTACCTATGCAAAACTCAATCAGAAAAAGAAAAGCTAATTGAAACTCGTGAAAAAGAGATTGAATCAGTTAATCATGAATTAACAGGCCGTCTTGAGAAATTATCTCAACTTCAAACTGAACTTGAAGTTTGGGAGAAAAAAGGTGAAGAAGATAATGACTTCGTCCTTCTTGAAGAAAGAGTAGAGCATCTTAAAGAAGAGCTTGAATTCAAAACTCAAAGCTTTAATGATCTTCGTGATGAAATCGAAGCTGAAAAAGATTCATTCAATAAAATTGACCAGGAACTTTTCAGAAATACATCTCGCCTTGAAGAATACTCAAACCAACTTCAAGACTTAACAAAAGAGATTGAAGCCCTTGAAGCTCAATACTCTGGAGTAAACACTCAGATCGTAGCTGAAAGAGAAGCTGTGGCAACGGCTGAAAAGTCGGCGACAGACTTAAAAGAAAAAGAAACAACTCTACGTTCAACGATTGATGCAAAAAGTGTTGAAGTTCGTGAACTAGAGCAAAACTTTACAGCAAAATCAAAAACACTGATCCAGACTGACTCTAAACTTCAGTCTCTGATTGAAATCAACCGTTCTCTTGAAGGGAAAAAAGATGGTATTTCAGCGTTCTTAAAAGACCATGCTGAAGGCTTCTCACTTCTTGGGACATTGATTAAGTGTGATGAGAAATACACAAAAGCGACTCAAACGCTTTTAGCTGAGTTCATGGAAACTCTGGTAGCAACAGCTGACGCTGACAGCGACCTGTTTGCATGGATTGAAGCTAACTCAAAAAATCTTGATTACTTAAAAATGACAAACGCAGATAAGCTTTCAGCTGAAACTGTGTCTCGTTTAAAGCTTTCACTGGGAGACGACTTAGTTTCTTTAGCTGATATCCTGGAAATGGATGCTGCTTTAAAAGAAAAAATGTCATCTTTCCTTGATGGATATTTTATTGCGGCAACTCTTCCAACTGACGTGATGAACTCACTGTCAGCTGATATCCGCTTTAAAGCGATCACAGACCTAAGTGGAGAAAGAAAATTAGCTAACCTTCAAGGGGCAAAGCTGGTTTCTATCCAGACTGGTACAGATGAAGCCCAAGGTTTCGTCGCAAGAAACAATACAATCGCAGAGCTTAAGGTTGTGGTGGCCGATCTTCAAAAAGAGGTCGCAGAACTTGAAGTTCGTGCAAATACAGAGAGAGAAGCACTCGAAATCGCTAAGGGAGAGTTCGATGCTCTTCGTGACCAGGCGGCAGAAGCACGTGCTCAGCACGCAGCTAAGAAGTCTGCACTGGATGCAAAACTAGCTAGCTTTGAATCAGGATTCACTCGTCTTGAAATCCTAAAAAACAGAAAGAACGAGATCTCAAAGTCTCGCTTGGATATGATTGAGTCGGAAGAAAAACTTTCTCGCAAGAAAGAAGAGTTCCACTCAGTTCTTGAAGAAAAGACAGCTCGTTTTGAAGAGCTTCAGGAAGAAGTGGAAATCCAAAGATCGTCTTTTGAAGAAGAAAGATCGATACTCCTGCAAAAGCAAGTTGAAGCAAAATCTTTTGAATCAACTCTTAAGAGTTTAAATTCTCAGATTGAAGACTTAAACGGCCAAATTGAGCGCTTAAATCAGCGTCTGGAGTCTAATAAGACTTTAGTTGAAACTTACAACACAGAAATCGATCAGATCATTCTTGAGCTTGAAAACCTTGAAGCTTCTAACAAAGAAACGTCAACAGTTCTAAGCGATAAAGAAGATGTACTGAACCTTCTAAAAGACAGCCTTGGGCAACTTCTTCTTTCAATGAAAGACAGAGAAGATGAAGTTAAGGAAATCTCTTCTAAGATTAACAAGAACCAAAGAGAGATCACTGAGTTCGAAGTTAAGCTTTCTCAATACATCATTGAAGAAGAGCAAAATACGAGAAACATCTTTGAAAAATACCAGATCGATCTTCGCGATGTTCTTGGTAAATTCCTTTCATATGAAGAAAGTGACTACACAGATCTTAAAGATGTTAACTCTATGTTCTGGATGGAAACAGAGGAAGGTCTTAAAGAAATCGAGCGCAAGGAATTTGAATTCGTTCGCCGTTACGGACAAGATCTTAAAGAGTGTTCTGAGAAACTTAAGAACTACAGACAAGAGTTTGGCCGCCTAGGTGATATTAACTGGCAGGCCATTGAAGATTACGATCGTCAGAAGCTTCGTGCTGATTTCTTAAAGATTCAGGAAACTGAACTTAAGTCATCACTTGATGACCTTCAAAAAGCGATTGCTCACATTGATGAAAAATCGAAAGCACGTTTTAATACTGCTTTTGAAGAAGTTCAATCGCGCTTCCAAAAAGTATTTCCGATTATCTTCGGTGGTGGATCAGCAGATCTACGTATCGTTGGAAACATTGATGATCCGGAATGTGGAATTGAGATCGTAGCGCAGCCACCTGGTAAAAAAATGCAAAACATCAACCTGATGTCAGGTGGTGAGAAGGCAATGACAGCGGTAAGTTTAGTATTCTCTATCTTCCTTGTTAAACCATCTCCATTCTGTCTTCTGGATGAGGTTGATGCTCCTCTTGATGACGCTAACGTTGGACGTTTCAACGAGCTTCTAAGAGAAATGAGCAGTGACTCTCAGTTTATTCTTATTACTCACAATAAGAAGACTATGGAGCTTAACGACACTCTTTACGGTGTTACAATGCAAGAGCCAGGGGTTTCAAAAGCCGTTTCGGTTCAGTTACACTAAGCAAAGCACAAACCCTAAAGGGCCTCTTCGGAGGCCTGACAGATCTCTTTAATCGGCATTCAACTTTTTACATTTCCAGATAAGTCAAAACAGTCCACCGGACTGTTTTGACTGTCCGGCTTTTGGAGTTTTTATGGAAAGACCATCTTTCATTGGCAATTACAGAGATCTTTTTGGAGCTGATGATTCGCACTATGACGGTGACTCGGAGTTGATGAGTATTGGGGCCCCTGTTGGAAAATTGTTGGGCCTTCAGAAAATTGGTATCCATATTGAACTAATCCATCCGGGAAGAAGAACCTCATGGCCTCATGCAGAAAGCGCAGAAGAGGAATTCGCTTTTGTGCTTGAGGGGCATCCTGACGTCTGGATCTGTCTCTTATACACATCTCCGAGCCCACGAGACGCTCAGTTATC
>CAXHHE010000291.1:0-4776 GCA_964016365.1 uncultured Bacteriovorax sp.
TTAGTGATATGACCTAAGAAGAAAGCTCTCTCTCCTAATTTTTCTAGCTCCGCAATGACCATATCCGGTGCATCCGTCGCAATCACCATCCCTACTCCCATATTAAATGTTCTGTGAAGTTCCTTGGCGCTTAAACCAGAAAGGTCGCACACTTCTTTCATAAAAAGTGGAAGCTCTGGGGCCTCAGTGACATGGTAATCAAAGCTTTCATTCATACGAGGGATATTCAGGAAACCAGAGCCTGTAATATTGGCGATTCCTTTAACATGTGAAGAGTGATTTTTTAGAAGAGACATGATAGTTTTCACATAAATTTTTGTTGGTGTTAAGCACGCGCGTTTTAAATCCGGATTACAGTTATTCTTTTCCAGGATTTTTCTCACGAGAGAAAAACCATTGGAATGAAACCCAGAACTCGCGATACCAATAAGCATATCCCCATTTTGAATACGAGATCCATCAACCAATGAGGACTTCATGACTTCTCCAACAGAAAATCCTGCTAGGTCATAATCTCCTTCCTGATACATTCCCGGCATCTCTGCGGTCTCTCCGCCAATTAGGGCCATTTGAGACTGAAGGCATCCATCGACGATTCCCTTGATTACAGCTTCTGAAACCTTTAAATCCAGTTTGCTTGAAGCAAAGTAATCCAAAAAAAACATTGGTCTGGCGCCTGAGCAAATCAAGTCATTCACACACATGGCGACCAGGTCGATTCCAATTGTGTCGTGAACTCCAAGTTCCACGGCCAGTTTTATTTTTGTTCCAACTCCGTCGGTTGATGAAGCAAGAAACCTTTCTTCGTCCATTGCATAAAGGGCACAAAAGCCTCCGATGCCGCTTATGACTTGTTGATTATAAGTGGACTTTACCATCTTTGTTATACGCTCTACAAAGAGGTCACCTTTTTCGATATCTACGCCGCTGTCTTTATAATTCATGAAAACTCCAAAATAAATTAGATGCTGGACCTCTTAACTCACTACCTTCTCTTCACTCTTTCATGCGCAGTAAAAATGCTCCACTGGAGCATTTTTTCCAGCATCAATGTCTGAAGTGTCTTCTACCAGTTGTCATCATCGCAATCCCAAACTTATCACAAGCTGCGATCACTTCGTCATCTCTCATACTTCCACCCGGCTGAATGATGGATGTAATCCCTACGTCATGGCAAACTTCTACAGAGTCTGCAAAAGGAAAGAAAGCATCTGAAACCAGAAGCATCTTATCCATTGAAAGTCCTTTTTGTTCTGCTCTTACTTTCGCTAGTAAACGAAGAGAGTCCAAACGATTTGGCTGTCCCATTCCCGTTCCCGCTAGCGTGAAATGCCCTTCAATTGTTTTACAAACTAAAGCGATCCCGTTGCTCTTTAAGTGTTTGCAGGCAAGAATTCCAAAATCTACCAGTTCTAAAGTTTCAAGTGGCATTTCTTTTTTTGTTACCAGTTTTAGTTCTTCTGATTTGCCGTAAGTTTCATCTTCATTTTGCATTAACAGTCCACCAGAAATACTTTTTACAATAAACTCTGATTCTTCTTTTGGTCTAATTGGCGTCTTTAACAAGCGGACGTTCTTCTTCTTAGAAAAAGCTTTGAGAGCATTTTCAGAAAAAGACGGCGCAATCACCACCTCAATAAATCTCTCAGTTAAAAATTTGGCACACTCTGAATCCACTTCACTCGACATGGCGATGATTCCACCAAAACTCGAAACACCATCACCATTCCAGGCCTCCATCAAAGAAGCAACAGGAGTTGGCGCCACCGAAAGACCACAAGGATTGGCGTGTTTAATAACCGCTGTGACAGGTAAGCCTTTTGAAATGTGGGCCACATCACTCATCACCCTCCAGGCAGCATCTGCATCTACCCAGTTGTTATATGAAAGCTCTTTTCCTTGAAGAACTTCTGCATCCAGCAGGCTCACACCTCCCTTGGTATTTTTTAACTTAAAGACATTGGCCCATTGGTGAGGGTTTTCTCCATAACGAAGAGACTCTTTTGGTTCAATGGCCAGCCAGTTTTTATCCTGAACTTTTTCTTCGGCAAAACGACTTGTCAGCTCTTCAGCAATCATCAGGTCGTATTTTGCGATTCGCTCAAACGTTTTAACTGCAAGGGATCTTCTTTCTGAAAAAGATGTTGTCCCATTAAAGTGAGTCAGAAAATTATCGTAGTCTGCCACATCTGATATAACGGCTACAGATTCATAATTTTTAGCACTAGCTCTTAACATCAGTGGTCCACCGATATCGATATTCTCAATCAGTACATCTTCCGAAGCATTTGTGCCGGCGTATTTTTCAAAGGGGTAAAGGTTGCAAACGACTAAGTCGATTGGTGCAATATTTAATTCTCGCGCCTCCACTAAGTCTGTTTCATGATGGCGGCGAAAAAGTAATCCGCTAGTCACTGCAAAAGAAATAGATTTCATTCTTCCACCGAAAGCTTCCGGGTTTCCTGTGACTTTTTCAATTGAAGTCACCGGCAGGTTAAGATCTTCAATAAACTTTTTTGTTCCGCCAGTTGAAATGATTTCAACCTGGTTTTTATGAAGTGTTTCTACCAATGTTTTTAAATTGGTTTTATCCGTTACGCTGATCAGGGCCCTTTTAATTTTCACGTTTGTTTCAATCATCGTTTTTTCCCTTATAAATTGGCTTCACAGTATTTAAGTCCACTTTCAAAGATAAAAAGCCCAAGCCCCTTATCCTCGCCCTTGTCCGCTCCTCCGGGATTGTGCCATAAACTAATGGCCGCTTCCGGGTGAGGCATAAGACCAAAGATAAGTCCGCTTGGGTCACACACACCTGCTATTTCAGCAAAGGATCCATTGACATCATTTCTGTAATTAAGAGCTATTTGCCCATTTGAGCTCAACGTTTTATAAGTCGCTCTCTGCTCCTCTTCATCTCCCTTAAAGACAATACGTCCTTCTCCGTGGCGGATAGGAAGCGAGATTTTTTCTCCACGAAGCTCACTCGTCCACACGCACTCCGAAACCGGAACATCTAAATCCACCCAGCGATTGATAAAATGCCCCTGGCGGTTGTGAGTTAAAGTCATGGTTCTTTGTGAAAAAGGTTTTGGCAGAAGTCCAAGTCTAACCAGGGCCTGAAATCCGTTACAGATTCCAATCACTAGTTTTTTCTCTTCGACAAAAGTTTTTAGTTCTTCACCCAGTGCATACTTAAGTTTTAAAGCTAAGATTTGACCTGAACCAATTTCATCTCCAAATGAGAATCCGCCGGGAAGTGCCAGGATTTGGGCCTCTTTTAATTTATCTTTCTTTTCAATCAAATCAGAGATGTGAATGATTTCGGCCTGAGCACCTAGCTCCGTAAAGGCCAGGGCCGTTTCAGTTTCACAATTAATTCCGTCTCCAGTCAGGATCAGCGCTTTAATCTGTTCTCTTTTCATTATAGCTTCCCCTCTACTTCAATCTTGTAATGGCTCATGCATTCATCGTTATGAACTTCAAGGAGTCTTTCTCCCTGAAGATCAATCGTAAGAATTCCCGTTTCGTTAGTTTCTCCAAGTCTTGAGAAAATATGTCCTGAAAGGTTTTCTTCAAATTCTTTTTGATCTTTTTTATCAACAGTCACAATAAAACGACCGCATCCCTCGTTGAAGAAGAAGGCCATCAGGTCTTTTTTCTCAATTCCTTTTAAGTCGATCGCGGCCCCAAATTTTGTCCCCATCAACACTTCGGCCAAAGCGACTAGCATTCCTCCGTCTGAAATATCGTGTGAACTTAGAACTAGCCCCTCTCTCATTGATTTATGAAGTGAGCGGTAAAGATCCAGTTGCTTTTTTCCATTGATATAAGGCAGTGGGTACTCCACTGTGTAGTCTGCATAAAGCTCTTTTAATTCAAAAGCACTTTGGTACTCTGTAAGTTTACTTCCCACCAGGTAAACTAAGGCCTCTGTCTTTTTAGCTTCTGATGTTGTCACCGCTTTTAATGTCGGCACTCTTCCCATTGCTGTGACTAAAACAGTTGGCGGAACACTAATTTTAACTTTCTCTCCATTGTCCATTGCTCCGATGAAATCGTTTTTCATACTGTCTTTACCGCTCACAAACGGCATTCCATAGGATAGAGATAAATCGTAAAGAGCCTGTGAAGCGCGGACAAGATGAGCGAGCTTTAACTGCGCATCCGGGTTTCTTTCCGATTCAATCGGATCAGGCCAGCAGTAGTTATCAACTAAAACCATCTCATCCGGGTTAGCTCCAGTTGAAACTGCATTTCTAACCGCTTCATCTAAAGCAAACTCGGCCATCAGGTAAGAGTCGTATTCTGAAATCTTCGGGCACAGTCCACATGAAATCGCCAGAGCGTTGTCAGCTCCACCGCCGTGAGGTTTCATCCAAACAACACCAGCATCACTTGGAGCTGAGTAGCCTTTTTCACTTGATCCAGTGTAAGGTTTAACAATCGTTGCCGCTTTTACTTCATGGTCGTAACGGCGAACCAGGTGTTCCTGGCTTCTGATGTTTGGACTCTTAAAAAGTGAAAGAAGAACTTCTTTATAATTATCTTTTGGTAAAAGAGGTTTTTTAATTTCTTTTTTAATCCAATGAGCGCTTTTTGCTCCTAAATCAAAGTGGGCCTTTAGCTCCATCGGCGGAAGTGATTCATGCACAAAGTGCAATGAAAGATTGGCCACGGTCTTTCCATGATAATTAACTTTTAAAAAGCCAGTCTCCGTGAACTCACCGATAACCTGTCTCTTATACACATCTCCGAGCCCACGAGACGCTCAGTTAT
>CAXHHE010000292.1:0-4737 GCA_964016365.1 uncultured Bacteriovorax sp.
GCTCTTATGATGGCCCTACCCAATATGGCAGTCATTGTTCCGGCCGATAAAAACCAGATGCTTCATCTTTTAAAACAATCTGTTAATTACCAAGGTCCAATTTACATTCGCGTTGCCCGCGATAATTATCCCGATCTTACTTCAAAACACGACATCGTTTTTGGAGAGCCATGCCTTCTCAAAAATGGTGAGAAATTTGCCATCGTATCCAACGGATATATGTCTCATACGGCAATGAAAGTTGCTGAAAACCTAAAAGCAGACGGGCTTAATATCAAAGTCATCGACCTTCACAGCCTGCGTCCTCTCAATACTCAATCGCTTCAGAAACACCTCGAAGGCATTGATAGAGTCGTGACCATGGAAGAGCATATTAAAACTGGAGGATTATATAGCCTCGTGAGTGATTTAATTCTTTCTCACGACCTACCAATCAAAATTAAAAACTTCAATCTTCCTCATCAATATTCAGAAACCTACGGGGAACAAGATGACCTGCTCAAGATAATGGGCCTTGATCCTGAGTCCATCACAAATGAATCGAGAGATTTTTTTCTTAAAGCTGGTAAAGGTCTTCGTTAAGGCACTGGCAAAAACGGCAAATATCATGGGCCTTTTTATCTGGATTAGTTAACGATTCACGCAAAGAAACAATCGCTGGCGAGTTCCATCCTTCCGTTGAGAATATATTTCCAAACTCCTTGGCCGGAGCACGCACACAACATGGCCCAATGTTTCCAGCATTATCTAACTGCACATAACTCATTGGCAGAACACAATGCTTAACTTTCCTTTCTTTTAAAGGAATTAACGGCACCCAGGTAATATAAATCTGCCCTTTATACTTTTCTCTTAAGCGCATTTCTTCACTCTTATACTCAGCATTGTCTTCAAACAGAACTTTTTTCATTCTGTCTTTAGTTTTAGGATAGTAGTTATCAAAGATAAGTTCTTTGCATCCAATATCCAAAGCAAACCTGATTTTATCTTCCATGTGATGAATCGTCGTACTATCAATTACAGATTGCATCCAAAAGCGTTTTTTGCCTTTAATCGCTGCTGCAACTCTTTTGATATCTTCGCGATTATTGTCATAAAGACTAAGTCCTAAAACATCTAGTGACGAAACTTTCAGTTTTTCCAGCATTTCACCTTTAAGTAGAGCTGAATTAGTGACTACTGATGTGACTTTTCTCTTCTTGTGAAGAATTTCAATGTACTCAAAAATATTTTTATTTAAAAAGGGTTCTCCCCCCAGAAAACCAATTCTAAGTGCTGCTTTAGCTGCATCAGTCTCTAATATTTTATTGAGTTCTTCTGGAGTTAGGTCACCTTCTTTCCCAGGGCTTTCGGCCATATAGTTTTCAACAAAACAAAACTCGCAGGCAAAATTGCATCTTTTCGTCGCAGAAATAATAATTGAAACCGGATGGAAATTTAATGTCGTCTGCTTCGTCCATTTATTGAGCTGAAACTTTAGGAAGTTAATAACGACTTTAAGTTCTGGTGGGTTTTTTAAAAACCTTAGAAGCACATAAAGATAAAGTGATATCTTCAAAGAGTTTCTCTCCTTGAAATCACATACTGCCAATAAAGCATTCGACAAAACCCCTTCATAACCTCTTTAAGAGATTTCCATGATAAGGCCTGAGACTTCGTCTGCTTTACACTTGTAAGCCTAATGGGCACTTCTTTATACTGGGCTTCTCCTCTTAAAAGTTTAAGTAGGATCTCTGCCGTAAAAAAGAATCCTCGGCTTTCTAAGTTGATTTTTTTAATGACTGAGACTTTATATAAAGAAGTCCCATTAAAATACTTAAGCCTATGCCCGAAAGCTAAATTGATAATCTGGGTGTAACTGCGAGAAAGCTTTTGCCTAAAAGCACTGCGCTCTTCAGGATTTTCCACATAGGTGACCAAGACGTCTTCTTGATTCAAGTCTTTCACATGAACCATAACGCTTTCTGGGTCATTTTCATTATCGCCTGGAAGCAAAAAAGCATAATCCATTTTTGCTGATTGAAGACCACTTAAAAAAGCAGCCCCTAATCCTTGAGATTCCAAATGAGTGATCACCTTGAGTGAAGGGTAAAAAAGCTGAAGATCTTTTAAGATAATGCCCGTTTGATCTGTACTGCCATCATTAACTGCAATGACTTCACCTGAAAGATTGAATTTTGATAATGCTTTAAAAGCACCATGAATCGTATGGGCGATTTCAATTTCTTCATTTTTAGCAGGGACAATAATAGACAGGGTCTTCATTACCTAGGATTGTAGCAACTTATTTGTGAGTTCTACAATATGGAGAGCTTCGCTTTCTGAAACACAAAGGGGAAGATTCACGATTTCTCTGGCGATGTCCTTAGAATAATTGTGCTCCGAAAGATACTTGTGCCCTTGATAAGGTTTAAGTTCCGCAAGAGAGTAATTGTACATATCACCGACTTGAACTCCGTGTGAAAGCATTGATTCCATATAGGCATTGCGGTTTTTAACCCGAATATTATAGTGCGACACAACTATGCCTTCAGTGACATTGATCTTAGAGACCTTTAGACCCTGTTGGTAAATGCGAGTGATCGTTTGAATTGACTCAGCTGTCTCGGAAAATTTCTCTAGCTGAAGACGCCCGATAGAAGCTTCAAAGGAACTTAGGTTCTCGAAACTATCCTTTGGAATTTCAACTCTATCCACATCAAAGAGCTTAACAAAATAATCAATAAACCCATGACGTTCAAGAAAATTAGTCACGTTGTAAAAAGGCCTCCAGAAGGCGATGAAGGCAAGAAAAAGGTAAATTCTCTTAAATAAACCACGCCCTGCTGAATCAGAAAATAAATGCGACTTCACAGAATCAATTTTTTTAATTAATTCGGCATCATTAGTCGTAAGCATCCCCCCAAAAACAGAAGTTACCGGCTTACTAAGGCCTAGACCAAAAAGGGCCATATCCCCAAAGTGAGCAATCGTTTTCCCTTGGGATTTTCCATTGAGTAAATGCGTGCAGTCCTGAATGATCTTTATGTGTGGGTAATGTTCTTTAATAAATTGAACTTCTCCCAAATTGACCGGGGCTCCGTAGAGCGAAGTGAAAACAATAACTGCGGTTTCTTTTGTGATGGCCTTCTTTAAAAGCTCAAAGTCCATAGAAAGGTCTTCTTTTCGTACATCGACAAAAACCGAACGATTCCCGCTTTCCTCTATGGCATGCGCCATAACAATACAGGTATAGGCCGGAAGAATAACTTCCTTTTTTTCAATCCCATGGGCCTTTAAAAAAGCATACAGCGCCATTCTTCCATAAGAAAAAGAACGACCATACTTCTGTCCCATAAATGCAGAAAACTCATCCTCAAAGTCTTGAACTTCTGACTTTGGTGTAAGGGAGAAAATTTTCTTAAATTCACCCCAACCAAGATTGGGTTTAAACCTAGGGATCATTGTTTTTGCCTCTGAAAATATCTTCTCACGCTCCATGTGTTATTGCTACTATGAATTATTTAAGAGTATAATTTCCCCTATGAATCCACAGAGATTAATTAATAAATTCACTCGTAGAATTTTTTTGGCGTACTCCGATCTCTATGGTTTTTTGGCGCAAAAGCTCTTCAACGTTCACCACCTTTACCCAAGTAAAATCACTTTTAAGATCACTAACATTTGCAACGTAGACTGCCATTTTTGTTACAACGTAGGTAAAAACACGCAAGCAGAGAGAAAGTCTGAAATTGATTTGGAAAGCTGGAAAAAACTTGTAAGCAATTCCCCTTTTTATACGGCCATCTCTTTTACTGGAGGAGAAGCTTTTCTCTACCCTCATTTATTTGAATTATTAAAATTCATCGGACAAAAAAACCGCAAGGCCTCTATCGTCAGTAACGGTACAACTCTCAGTGAAGAACAACTCAATAAGCTCATTGACTCAAAACTTCACTACTTAATGTTCTCTCTTCATGGGATGGAGCGCACTCATAATCGCATCCTCGGCGGTCATATCAACTATTTTGAAAAGACCACCGAAACAATTAAAAAACTCGAAGAGCTAAAAAAGAAAAGAGGAAGTAACTATCCTATCGTTGGCATTAAAGTTGTTATCACCAATGAAAACTATCAGGACATCCCTGAATTGATGACTTACTCCGAAAAGGAGCTTAAGGCCTCTCACCTTTATTTCAATCTTCTTTCTAATGAACCTTTTGAACTTTTTGAGAATGTGAATGATGCTTTCAAAGCACATGCGCCTATTCATATGTACGAGAAGATGAAAATCCCTAAAATTCATGCTCTCATTGATCATATCTTTGATTATAAAAAAACATCGCGCATGAATATTGGTTTTACAAACGTCTTTAAAAATAAACAAAAATTAAAAGACTACATCGAAAACCCTACCCAGTTTGATATCACAGCCTGCAACAAGCCTTTCCATGAACTTTATATCCAGCCAAACGGGGATGTTATTTTCTGTTTAAAATATAAAGTCACCAATATTAAAGATATTAATTACGATATAAGAAATATCTTTGCTCTTCCTCGCTACCGCGAACTTCTTGAAGCTTTTCAAGACAAAGGAAAACGAGTGGATTACTGCCATACTTGCCTGGAAGCCACTTTTGAAGATAAGCGAGCTGAAGCCTAATGAGAAAAATCCCCCGTGGCGTTTATTACCTTTCCCTTGGAAGAATCCTAAAAACGCTGGTGACTTATCCAATTAAAGACTTCTCTGCGCAAAAC
>CAXHHE010000293.1:0-4729 GCA_964016365.1 uncultured Bacteriovorax sp.
GATAACTGAGCGTCTCGTGGGCTCGGAGATGTGTATAAGAGACAGAGTTAAAAGACATTAAATTATAAAAAAAATGCAGCCTCGGCTGCATTTTTTATTAACTGTTTAGCCCTTCAAAAAGGGAAGTTAGAATAGCTTTTTGTAGTCTGGTCAACTGGTAGATATTAGTCATGATAAGAACTGGCGACTTCTTAATAGAAGCACAAATGACCAGCTGGCCTTTGTCTTTATTGTAGTCAGTGATTTCAAAAATGTTTCCGAAATCTTTTTCGTAGCTCTTTAAAACCATTTCATCCATATCATCAATTGATGTCATTTCAGGGAAGCGTTCGCCAACGATTTTAACTTTTACAAGTTTGTTTTTTTCGTTTTCGTTTTTCGCTTTGATCATGTCGTTATAGATCAGCTTCAGGTTTGTAGCACCTAGGTTTGATTTTAGGATAAACCATAATTCTTCAAAAAATCCTGAACGGTCATTTGGAAATAGACCAAGGAGGTGAGTCCTGACTTTAAAAAGCTCTTCGATAAGCGAGATGTTGTTTTGAAGAATCCAGTTCTCGCGCATTTTATCAAAAATAGGTTTTGCTTCGTCGTAGCTTAGTTTATCGAATCTTTCTGCTGAAAGACTGAACTCTGCACTTGAACGGATAGGATAGAATTTTAATTCGTTTTCAAGGCCAACCAGGAATTCATCGTTTTTTAGTTCTTCAGAAAAGATAAATCCTTGCAGTGGAAGGTTTTTAGCTTCGTTGATGTCGATGATTTTTGAACTTGGAGTTTCGTTGTGCTTGAAAGAGCGAACGATTCCTTGTTCCTTATTCTTAGTGTAGAGGAGATTAAAATCCATGTTTTTTCCCAAAAGTCTTATAGAATTTAAGCATTTTACTAAGGAAATCCGCCACTTGGCTAGGAAAAATGTGCGAAATTGCTCGTGATTCGATGTTCGTATAGACTTGAATATATGAATAAGTTGCTAAGTTTATTGATTGTTTGTGTTGTGTCGTGGCAGGTTCTGGCGCAAGACGAGCGCTATTTCAGGCAGCTTTTTTCCGGAGAGCTCAATAAAAAGGGCAAGTCAGATGCCCGCAAGTATTCCTGGACCGTCCACACTCCCTATTACTCACTGGACTTAAACCGCGATGGGAAGGAAGAGCAGATCGTCTTTGTTAAAAAAGACAACGAGGATTGGATCGAGATCCTGGACAGCGAGAAGAATAAAATCTTCGGGCATATTTTTGAAAACAAGGGTTACGATTCAGAACTTTTTAGGATTGAACTTAAAACTCTTAATGCCAGAACAGATGTGCTGATTCTTTATTATTACGAAGGGGTGAGCAAATATATTGACTTTCAGGGAACGGCACGTATTTACGCCATCACTATCGATAATCGCGATCTAAAAACACTGAGTATCTTTAAGGGATCAAGTTTCTTTGATGAGGTGAAAACCTTTAAAGGGCATTATCATAAAAGAAATTACGAAGTGTATCTTGAAGACTTAAACCGCGACGAGACTAAAGAGCTCATCATCAAGCATAGAAATGCCAGCACTGTCTTTATCTACAAAGGACAAGGGAAGTGGCAGACTTTTAATCAAAACCAAAATTAATTAAGAGGCCTTTGGGAAATCGACGTCATCGTCGTCTTCAGAGTTTTGCTGATAGTCCGTTTTGTATGGTTTGAACTGCTGAGTTTTTGGATAGTATCCAACAGCTTTCTCATCAGACTTTTTGCTGAACTTCTTTGAAACCATAATCCATAGAGCAATAGGAAGAGCGATTAAGAAAATAAGCGGACCGACGTAATTAGATGGAGTTGTTGCGTCTGCTTTGGCCACAATGTTGGCCGGGAAACGCTTGGGTGCAGGGGCTTCGGTTTTAGCGAAGTCATACCCTGAATCAACTTTTTTTGCGTCTTCAATATCAACTTCAACTACCGGTTCCACCGATGGACCACGATGAACACTTTCAGGTTGTCCGTGAACAACACTCGATAGAGTAATAAAAGTGAAAGCGAATAATAGAGCGCAAATCTTTTTTTCCATCGTGAACTCCAGAGAAAAATTTCTCTATAAGTCTTATCGAAATGAAAAAGGAAAAGATTAAATTAGTCGGGTATTTTATTTTTCGAGTTCTTCAAGCTCTTGATAAAGCGCCAGGAGTCTTTCTTCCAGAACGCTTTGGGCGTCTGTCAGGATTTTTAATTCACCATTTTTAGGATCGGCGAGCTTCGTGTAGTCGAGGCCTGCGATCTTTTCTTCGATGATTTTAACCTTGGATTCAGTTGCTTCAATGTCGGTATAGATCGTTTCAAGGCGAAGCTTGTTTTTGTTGTTGTTTACCTTAGGAGCTGCAACAGGTTGAGGAGCAGAAGGAGCAGGGGGAGCTTCTTTAGTGCTTTCCTTAAGCTCTTTTTCAATCTCCAGGGCATCCAGGTAAGGGGAAACCTGATCGTATCCACCTTCGAAGTTCTGTAGTTTCTTGTCATCAATCAACCAGACTTTATTGGTCACTGTGCTTAAGAAAGCACGGTCGTGACTGATAAGAATAACGGCACCTGGAAATTCCGCGAGTTTTTCTTCCAGGATCTGGATCGTTTCAAGATCGAGGTCGTTGGTAGGCTCATCGAAGATTAAAATATCGCCCGGTTTTGTTAAGTTAAAAGCAAGTTGAAGCCTGCTTTTTTCTCCACCGGAGAATGTTTTAAGTGGGCGGTTGATATCGTCGCGCTCAAAAAGGAAACTTTCAAAATAAGAGATAACGTGTTTTTTCGATCCATCCGGAAGGGCCACGAAATCATTTCCATCGCCGAGCAATTGATAAGGAGTTGTATCGATATCGAGCTCATCGCGCTTTTGTGAGAAATATTGGATTTGTAAATTATCAGCAGTTTTCATCTTGCCACCAGTTGGAACAAGATCACCTTTGACTAATTTTAACAGAGTGGTTTTCCCCACACCGTTTTGTCCCAGAAGACCAATCTTATTACCTTTGTGGATTTCTCCGCTGATTTGTTCAAAGAGAACTTTTGATTTTGAGTATTCAAAATCAAGATCAGTGAAGGAGACGAGAACTTTTGTCTGACGGCCGGATTTCTGTAAGCTTAAATCAAGGGTCTTTTTGGCTTCACTCTTGATTGTCGAAACACGGTCTTTTAGCTCGAGAAAATTCTCTACGCGCTTTTTGCTTCTTGTTCCGCGGGCCTTAACACCCTGGCGCATCCACGCTTGTTCGCGCTCCAGATTGTTTTTAAGTTTATTGAGTAAACTCATTTTGGCCTGCTCTGATCTTTCCAGGAAGGCCAGGTAGTCAGTGTAAGAGCCGTCGAAGTTTTCGATTCTCCCGTGCTGAATATGCAGGATTCTTCTCGTTAATTTGGAAAGCAGGTAACGGTCGTGTGTAATAAGCATAAAAGCTTTTGAAGTTGAGTTGAGTTCGTCTTCAAAGAGCTTGATAGTTTCAATGTCTAAGTGGTTGGTCGGCTCATCCCATAAAATGAGATTGGCGTTGCTTGAAAGACCAAGGCTCAAGAGAATTTTCTTTTGCTCACCACCCGAAAGGTCGGTGATTTTTTTGTCTAAATTCTCGTGACCGAAATATTTTAAATATGATTCGTAATCCTGGATTAATTCCCATCCGTGAAGTCTTTCGAATTCATCGAGGTGAGTTTCATAAAGCGTTTTTAACTCTGGATAAAAAACGAAAAAGTAGTCCTTAATCGAGACATTTTCATGGCCGGTAACTGGAAGCTCTTGAGGGACATAAAAAAGAGTGAAGCGTTTTGAGTCGTCTCCATCTCCGCGTGCCTTATTGAATTCAAAGGGAGGCGTAGAGTGATCTGGAACCACATCTCCTGAGAGGATCTTAAACAGCGTCGATTTTCCTTTCCCGTTTAGACCTAATAAACCAATGCGGTCCCCTGTTGAAATAGAGAGCTGGGCATTCTTAAAAATGGTTTTAGTACCAAAGGTAAGGTGAATATTCTTGATGCTGCAAAGTAAACTCATTCAGCGATTATAATGACTTGAATATCAATCGGCAATTAATTCCCAATTGCACAGGGAGATTCCTGTAACGTGCTAGCATTAAGTTAGGTTACCTTTTTGGGTGGCTCCCTGCGGGAGAGAGTATGAACATTCCAGCAATCGCAAAAAACACTTTTGAGTTGCTTCGAAATCAGCCCGAATTTATGAATATCACCGAGTCGGTGGTAGAGCACCTAAATAAAATCAAAAGCAAACTTGAGAAGGCCCGTTTCGTTCATAACGTTGTCGATGAATGCAATAAAGAAGTCTTCGCACACCCACTTTTAAAAGAGTTTGTTCCTTGTAAAGCTGGATGCTCTGGTTGCTGCCACACTCAGGTGAGCGTGACGGAAGATGAGGCCGAACTCCTGTTGCATAACATTGATGAAGGTGTCGTGATTGATTACAATCGCTTGAGTCTTCAGAGTGAAGCGGGCAATGAAGCCGCTGATTTTTACAAACTTTCTTATAAAGATCGCGCTTGTGTTTTCCTCGATGAAAACGGAGCGTGCAAAGTGTATAAAGACCGTCCCTCTGTTTGCCGCACTAACGCTGTTGTAGGTGAAGCCTCTCAGTGCGATACCAGCTCGCAGGCCCAAGGTCCTCTTCGCTTAGTTAAAACCCCTAAGGCCGACATGGCCATCGTCGCAGCCTTTGCTGTGGCAGAAAGCGGAACTCTGCCAGTTATGCTCCTGTCTCTTATAC